>DAOTYR010000080.1:0-2520 GCA_034434655.1 Chloroflexaceae bacterium | reverse complement strand
GTCTGGATCGAAAGCGTCGCAGGACAACTCTTTCCCAGCGATGCGATCCGGAATACCTGGACCGGTTACGTGTTCCCCGCCTGGGCCGCTGGAGATATTGCGCGCAATCTGGGCATGGCCCTCGGCCTTGCCGGAGCGATGAGCCTGATCCCGCTGCTGCTGGCAACCCTGGCCCTGGCCGCGTTGATGGTGATCCCGGCGAACCAGCGGCGGTCGCGGCCTTCGGCAGCCGTAGGGGTTAACACTGCACTGCCAAACGAGGATGGTCTTTGACAGCAAGCGGCGAATGTGGGGGACCGGCTTTCCCGACACGCTCTTTCTTGGAGGGCTTCGGCATCCCAGCCGCAGGACATATCGATCGAACGAAGCCGACGCAACACGTGAGTCTGCCATGCGCATCCTGATGTTGACCCTGGTGGCGCCCTATCCGCCCGATAGCGGCCCCAAGGTCAAGACCTACAACCTGCTCCAGTACCTCGGCCGTCACCACGAAGTCACGCTGGTCTCGCTGGTGCGTTCCGCGCAAGAACGGGCCCATGCCGAGAGCCTGCGGGGCCTGTGCAAGGCGGTCCACACCGTGCCCTTCAGGCGCTCGCGCCTGCGTGACGCGCAACACCTGTTGGTCAGTTCGTTAACTGGCGAGTCGTTCATTATGCGCCGCGACGCCTCGCCCGAACTGGATGCCCTGTTGCGCGACCTGGTCCGCCGCGAGACCTTCGACATCATCCACGCCGATCAACTCAACATGGCCCGCTTCGCGGCGGACCTGCCCGGCGCACGGGTGCTGGACGAGCACAATGCCGTCTGGACGATTGTCGCCCGCATGGCCCGCCACGGCGGCCCGTTGCCGAAGCGACTGTTCCTCGAACTCGAGGCGCGGCGGTTGCGCCGCTACGAGGCCCGTGTCTGCGCCCGCTTCGATGCCTTGTTGGCGGTCAGCGAGCCGGATCTGCGCTTCCTTGAACTGGCCGCTGCCGAGGCCGGAACCCAACTGCCGCCGACAACGATTATTCCCATCGCCGTGGACGCGCTCGGCGAAGCCCCGGTGCAGCGGGTTGCAGCGCCACGCACCATCCTCAGTATGGCTACCATGTTCTGGCCGCCAAACGTCGACGGGGTGCTGTGGTTCGCCCACGAGGTGTATCCGCTGGTCAGGCGCGAAGTGCCGGAGGTGAACTTTGCGGTAGTAGGCGCGCGACCGCCGGTGACGGTGCGCCAGTTGAGCGAGCGCGACCCGAGCATCACCGTGACCGGTTACGTTGAGGACCCCCGACCCTACCTGGAGCAGACCGCGGCTCTGATTGTGCCGGTGCGGGCCGGGGGCGGCATGCGGGTCAAGATCCTCGAAGCCCTGGCCCGCGGCCTGCCGGTTGTCTCGACCACCATCGGCTATGAGGGGATTGACCTTACGCCGGGCGAACACCTGCTGGTCGGCGACACCCCAGCCGACTTCGCGGCGGCCCTGGTGCGCATCCTGCGCGACCCCGGCCTGGGGCAGCGCCTGGCTGCCGCCGGGCGCCGTGTGGCCGAGGAACGCTACGACTGGCGCGTGGTCAACCCGCGCGTTGAAGCGGCCTATGCCGCGGCCCTGGCCCGCGCGGGGGCGCGAGGGACCGCGACGTTTCCGGTGTACCGATGAGCATACTATCCGCCACACCCGATCAGGTCAGCGCCAATGGAGCAGGTGCGCGGTTGCGGATCCTCTTCGTCGCGCCCTACGCACCCTCACCGATCCGCGTGCGTCCTTTCCAGTTCCTGCGCCAGCTCGTGGCCCGGGGCCACGCGGTCACCCTGGTCTGCCCGATCAGCGGGGCCGACGATGGCCGGGCGCTCGACACCCTCCGCGGGCTGTGCCCGACCGTGGCCGTGCCGCACGGGCGCCGGGCCATCCTGGAAGCATACCTGCGCGCCGTTCCCGGCTCACTGCCGCTCCAGGCGGCCCATTGTCTCAGCCCGGCGCTGGTGAAGGCAGTGCGCGAGGCAATGGCCAGCGATCGTTTTGACATCGTGCACATCGAACACCTGCGCGGCGCCGAGGTCGCCCGCGTCGCCGCGGCGGGGCTACGCGGCGCCCCGCCCCTGGTGCTGGATGCGGTTGACAGCATCAGCCTGCTCTTCGAGCGGGCCTTGCGTCATAACCCCGCCCCGGGCACGCGGGCCATGGCGCTGCTCGACCTGGCCCGTACCCGGCGCTACGAAGCGGCTTATGGGCGGGCTTTCGCCCAGGTGGTGATCACCTCGCCGGAGGACCGCTGGGCGCTGGACACGCTGCGCGGGCAGTTCAATCAGCCCCCTGGCGCGCCGATCCGGGTCGTGCCGAATGGGGTTGACTGCGACTACTTCCGGCCGCCGCAAACAGCGCGTGAACCGGCCACGATCCTCTTCAGCGGCAAAATGAGTTACCACGCCAACGAAGCTGCCGCCCTGCACCTGCTGCGCGAGATCATGCCCCTGGTCTGGCGGCAGCGCCCCGACGCGCGCGTGGTGATCGCCGGCGCCAACCCCGGGCCGCGCCTGCGC
>DAOTYR010000079.1:0-17503 GCA_034434655.1 Chloroflexaceae bacterium | reverse complement strand
TATGACGCTTTGGTAGATTTCTCTCGAACCGACCTGTCAGGTGTGCGGCAGCCGCAATGAGCGCCCGATCACCGGCACGCGGCGTGGCTGCCCCTGACGTGAAAATGGGGGAACCAGGTTCCCCCACACCCCCGCCCACGGGAGGGCCTGGCTCTCACGCAGGGGTATGGGGAAACCGGGTTTCCCCATACCCCGCCCGCGGGAGGGTGTGGGAGGGCGTAGCCCTCCCAAGAAGTATTTTCATCCCGTCGGTGTGCGGCGCAAGCCGCATGGACGGCTAACGTGAACATGCGCCCTCGGCGAGGGGTGTGGGGAAACCGGGTTTCCCCACGCCCCCGCCCGCAGGAGGGTTTGGGAGAGCGCAGCCCCTGCCTGGAGGCGGGCCGGCGTAGGGGCGGGGAAACCCCGCCCCTACGCCGCCGGCCCCGGCTTCTCCCGCCCGGAGGTTCCCGGGGCGCACCCCTCCTGACGTGAACATACGCCCTCGGCGAGGGGGGTGGGGAAACCGGGTTTCCCCACGCCCCCGCCCGCAGGAGGGTTTGGGAGAGCGCAGCCCCTGCCTGGAGGCGGGCCGGCGTTGGGGCGGGGAAACCCCGCCCCTACGCCGCCGGCCCCGGCTTCTCCCGCCCGGAGGTTCCCAGGGCGCACCCCTCCTGACGTGAACATACGCCCTCGGCGAGGGGGGTGGGGAAACCGGGTTTCCCCATACCTCAGCGGACGCGGGCCGGCGGCCCGCGCACCCAGGCCCCGCCCCTGGGAGGGTTTGGGAGAGCGCAGCCCTCCCAGGAACAACCGTATGTTCATGGCGGCGTGGTGCGGCGGAGCCGCATGGAGGGCTGAGGTGACCATCGTGCGCAGGGTTCAGCCTCCCTCCCAGCCTCCCCTCGCTGGGGGGAGGCGCCGGGTTCCCGCCCCCGGCGGGGGAGGGTCAGGGCAGGGGCGGTCACCGTGCCCGCGGCGCCGTGGCGCGGGCGTCCCGCCCGCGCTCCCAGGGCATGGTCATCGCGGCGGTGTGCGCCATGCGCATGACCGTCTCACGTGAACCTACGCCCTCGGCCAGGGGGGTGGGGAAACCGGCTTTTGCCACGCCCCCGCCCCGCAGGGGAAGGGGGAAACCGGATTTCTCCCTTCCCCCCATCCGGTGGGAGGGTCTGGGAGGCTGACAGGATCAGCCCTGGGAAATGACGCCCCCCCGTGCACAAAGCGGCAAGAAGCTCTATAATGCCTATGACACCCCGCGTGATGTTGCCAGGCTCCGGCGGCTTGCGGGCTTGTGGCAATCCCTTCGCCTGCTTCAAAAGCTGTGTCGAACATGAGGAGATGATGATGGACCGCCAGCAACTCCTGGTGCAGGACTGGATGACCAGAGATCCTTTGACGGTGGGACCGGACACCTCCGCGGTGGAGGCGTATGAGCGGATGCGTCAGCGGAAGATCCATCGTTTGCCCGTGGTAGCGGGTGGGCGGCTGGTGGGGATCGTGACGCGCAGCGATATCGAGGGTACCGGGTCGTTTCAGCGCACCGAGGCGGGCTGGCACGAGGCTCGCTTCGCCCTGGCCGGCACATTGGTCGAGGAGGTGATGACGCGCGACCCGATCTCGGTTACCGTGACGACGCCGGTGCGCGATGCGGTGGCGCTGATGCTGAAGCACCACCTCAGTGGTCTGCCGGTGGTGGAGAATGACCAGTTGGTGGGGATCATCACCGAGACGGATATTTTCCGGCTGGTGCTCGAGCGCTGCCTTGCCGAGGGGTGATGCGGCTTCCTAACGTGAAAATAAGCTGCTGGGGCAGGGGGATGGGGAAATCGGGTTTCCCCATCCCCCCACCCGCGCGCGGGAGGGTCTGGGAGGGCAAAACCCTCCCAGGAAATATGTTCATCCCGTCGGTATGCGGCCCTCCACGAACCATTCTGCGTTCAACTGATCTCGAGCAGTAACTCGTGTAGCTTGACCACCTGCCCCGCGCTGACGTGCAGATCGCTGACGGTGCCGGCGCGCGGCGCCTGGATCTCGTTCTCCATCTTCATCGCTTCCAGCACCACCACCGGCTGCCCAACCTGAACCGGTTGGCCCGGTTCCACCAGAACGCGCACAATGCGCCCGGGAATGGGGGCCTTGACGCGCCCATCGCCGCTGCGGGGCCGGGCGACCGTGGCCTCAAGGTCGCGCACCTGGATCTGGTAGCGCCCCCGGGGGGTGTCGATCCAGCGCAGGTCCGGATCGACACTGAGTTCGTAGGGATGGGTGCCCACCACGGCCCACTCGATGGCCTCTGGCCCGGCCAGCGACGACACGCTGACCATGACGGGCGTACCGTCAATGGTGACCCTGACCGGTTCATCATGTCTGGGCAGGGCGCCCACCTCGACCACAAATTCGTGGCCCTCGATGGTGACGTGCAGCTTGCTCATTGGGGGAGCCTCCTGCTATCGCGGTGCCAGCCGCTGGTGAAGGCGGTCGGCGTGATCGGGCGGGCAGCCTGGACGCGAGCCAGGAAGGCCAGTGCAGCCACGGCGGCCAGGTCGCGCAGGCTCTCTCCGTCGGGGCGCGCCGCGGGTTCCAGCCGCCGGTGGCTGAACTCGGAGTCGTAGGTCCCCGCGATGAAATCCGGGTCGCTCACCATCTGCCGCAGCATGCTGATGTTGGTGTTGATCCCCGTGATGGCGAACTCCGTGAGGGCGCGGCGCAGACGATGCAGCGCCTCCTCGCGATTGGCCCCCCAGACGGTGAGCTTGGCGAAGAGCGACTCGTAGCGCACCGAGACCTCGGCTCCGCTGAAGGCGTAGGTGTCCACGCGCACATTAGGGCCGCCCGGCACCCGGAACATGCCGATGCGCCCGGGGCTGGGCAGGTAGTCGCGCCAGGGGTCCTCGGCATTGATCCGGCAGAGGAAGCCCGTGCCGGCGATGCGCACATCGTCCTGGCCGAAACCCAGCGGCTGCCCGGAGGCCAGGCGAATCTGCTCGCGCACCGCGTCAATGCGGGTCACCATCTCGGTGGCGGGATGCTCGACCTGCAGGCGGGGCTTGACCTCGGTGAAGTAGTACTGGCCGTCGGCATCAACGACGAACTCCACGGTGCAGGCTCCCCGGCAACCGAAGAGCCGCGCAATCTCCACCGCCGCGCCACGAACCGCCGCGCGCTGCGCCGGGGTCAACCCCGGGGCGGGCGACTCGGTGATCACCTTGCGTTTGTTGCGCTGGATGGTGCTGTCACGCTCGCCCATATGCACCAGCGCGCCGTAGTTGTCGGCCAGGAGCGGCACCTCGACGTAGCGCGAGGGGAGCACGGCGGCTTCGAGGTAGACGCGCGGATTGCCGAAGACGGCCTGGGCGGCAGCGGCGGCCTCGCGCACAACGTCGAGCAGGCGCGCCGGCTCACGCACAACCTGGGTGCCGCGTCCCCGGCCTCCCGACCAGGGTTTGACGATCACCGGGTAGCCCAGGCGTTCAGCCTCGGCATGGAGAACGTCGGCCTCATCAGGCGTAAAGGCGCGGCTCGAAGCGGTGACGGTGGAGAAACCGGCCTGGCGTACCCGTTCGAGCGCGGCGATCTTATTGGTGGTCAGTTCCAGGCACGCGCTGCCCGGCCCGATCACCACGATCCCCTCCTGCTCACAGGTGCGCGTAAAGTCGAGGTGTTCGGCAAGGTAGCCGTACCCCGGATGGACCGCATCGGCGCCGGATTGCCGGGCCAGGGCGATCACCAGGTCCGGGTCGCGGTAACTGGCCGGCGGTTCGACCAGAAAGGCCTCATCGGCCAGGTGCACATAGAGCGCCC
Source organism: Chloroflexaceae bacterium (assembly GCA_034434655.1). Classification (GTDB taxonomy): domain Bacteria; phylum Chloroflexota; class Chloroflexia; order Chloroflexales; family Chloroflexaceae; genus JACAEO01. The sequence goes on along the minus strand of DAOTYR010000079.1, from coordinate 13,720 downwards.
CGCGGTCGTCCGGCTCGTAGAGGGCCACCACGGGGATCCCCAGATCGCGGCAGGCGCGCACGACGCGCACGGCAGGTTCGCCCCGGTTGGCGATAAGCACTTTTTTGAACATGGGTGCACCTTCTCTGGCGCCGGGCCGCTGGCCCGGCGCGTGGGCGGTCGCGCGTCACATGGGTGAAATCCCGTGTTTCTTCGGCACGTGCCGTTCGCGCTTGGAGAGGGTCACGCGCAGGGCGCGGATGAGCACCCGGCGACTGTCGCGCGGCTCGATCACATCATCGATCAGGCCCCGCGCGGCGGCGACGTAGGGGTTGTTGAACTTTTCCTGATACTCCTCGATCAGTTCCTGGCGCCGGGCTTCAGGATTGGCCGCCGCCTTGACCTCGTTGCGGAAGAGGATGTTGACGGCTCCCGCCGCGCCCATCACCGCCAGTTCGGCATTCGGCCAGGCGTAGAGCAGATCGCCGCGCAGGCCCTTGCTGCTCATCACGCAGTACGCGCCGCCATAGCTCTTGCGCAGGATGATCATCAGCTTGGGCACGGTCGCCTCGGAGTAGGCGTAGATCAGCCGCGCGCCGTTGCGGATGATCCCCCCGTACTCCTGGCTGGTGCCCGGCAGGAAGCCCGGCACGTCTTGCAGGGTGATGATCGGCACGTTGTAGGTGTCGCAGATGCGGATGAAATGCGCCGCCTTGATGCTGGCCTTGATGTCGATCGTGCCGGCCAGCACCTGGGGCTGGTTGGCCACGATGCCCACCACGTAGCCATCGAGGCGCGCGAAGCCGACCACCATGTTCTGCGCCCAGAGTTCGTGAACCTCGAGGAAGCGCCCGTCGTCCACGATGCTGGCAATCACCTGGCGCACATCGTAGGGCTTTTGCGGGTCCACCGGAACGATATGCTCCAGTTCGGGACAGCGGCGGTCGGGGTCATCGCGAGGGGGAACGTAGGGCGGGTCGTTGACGTTGTTCGAGGGCAGGTAGCTCAACAGGTCACGCACCTTCTGCAGGCACTCGCGGTCGTCGGTGGCCAGGAAGTGGGCCACGCCGCTCTCGGTGGCATGGACGCGCCCGCCGCCGAGTTCCTCCTGGCTGACATTCTCCTGCATCACCGACTTGACCACCTCCGGGCCGGTGATGAACATGTAGCTGTTTTCGGTCATGAAGATGAAATCGGTGAGGCCAGGCGAGTACACGGCGCCGCCGGCGCAGGGGCCAAGGATGACCGAGATCTGCGGAATGACGCCGGAGGCTTCGCAGTTGGTGTCGAAGATCCGCGCATAGCCAGCGAGGCTATCCACCCCTTCCTGGATGCGGGCGCCACCCGAGTCGTTCAGCGCAACGAAGGGACAACCGTACGCCAGAGCCATCCGCATAGCCTTGACGATCTTATTGGCGTGCATCTCGCCTAACGAGCCGCCCATCACGCTGGCGTCCTGGGCCGCGGCGAAGACCTGCCGCCCGTTGATCAGCCCGAAGCCGCTGACCACGCCATCGCCGTAGCGCGAGCCTTTGCCGCCCATGTAGCTCTCGTAGCGCGGCATCACCAGGGTGTCAATTTCATTGAAGCTATCGGGATCAAAGAGCAGGGCGATGCGCTCGCGAGCGGTCAGCCGGCCCTTCTGGTGTTGCGCTTCGGCGTCCTTCGGCGTACCGGCGGCGATGGCCTTCCGTTCGCGGAGTTTGCGGATGTAGTCTTCCATCTCCATCGGGTTCTTTCCCCTTCGCCATGCGCTACGCGGCGCCGAGAGCCAGCGTGAGCACATAGCCTTCAGACACGCGCCACCAGCCGCGAAGCGGCGGGGCCTCCAGGATCGGATCGCAGGACAGGGTAATCGCGGCCCATGCGCCGCTGCCCGAGGGCGCTATGTGGCACTCAACGCGCCGTGTGTCAACGTTCAGACCCAGGCGCAGGGCCTTGAGCGCGGACTCTTTGGCGCTCCAGATGGCCGTCATCAGCAGGTCGCGGCGTTGGGGTGGGGCCGCCGCGAGCGCGGCGCGCTCGGCGGGGGTGAAGTAGTCGCCAGCGAAGGCGGGGTGGCGCGGCGCCACCTGTTCGATGTCGGCGCCAATGGCCGGGGTGCGCGCCAGCGCGCAGAGAGCGCGGCCCTGGCTGTGGCTGATAGTCAGGTGCCAGCCGTCCAGGGCTGCCTGTAGCGCTGGCCGGCGCGCGCTGATGGTAGGCGCGCCGCTGGGCGCGGCCAGGATCTCCAGGTCGCGCGGGCCGCAGGCCAGCCCGGCCCCGGCCAGATGGCGCTGGATGAGCCGCCGGGCCGTCCAGCGACCGAGCAGCCACTCGCGGCGGCGCTTTTCCACCCGCAGCGCCGCCAGGCGCTCCTGCTCCGGCAGGCTCAACCACGCCGCCGGGGGAAGCGCCGGAAGGTCACGTTCAGTCTGAGTGAGCCAGGTAATCATGGGCTAACGTGAACATACGCCCTCGGCGAGGGGGGTGGGGAAACCGGGTTTCCCCACCCCCCCGCCCCGCAGGGGTATGGGGAAACCGGGTTTCCCCATACCTCCACCCGGTGGGAGGGTTTGGGAGGGCTGTGCCCTCCCAGAAAGAACCAATGTTCATCCCGTCGGTGTGCGGCGCAGCCGCATGGATGGCTGATGTGTGGGCCGCAGCGTTGCGCGTCGGTTCAGCAATGAGCTTTCGTCTCGACGGGGATTCCAACAGGCGCCCGGCTCGACCCCTTCCGGCGCGGCGACGCTACGCCGCACCGGAAGGGGGTGTGCGGAGGGGCCTCGCCCCTCCGCACCCCCACGGGGAGATGGTTGGGTTGACTTCATTGGGCCTCAGCACCGGCTGCCCCGATGCTGCGGCCCAACCAGGCCAGCGCCGACGGATGGGCGTGGACAGAAGACTAGAACTTCGCCACGCCGGGGAGCTTCGACGTGCGGTAGCCGGTCAGATCGAGGTAAACGTTGCCCTCTTCGTCGATGACCCGGGCGTCAAAGCTGGCCCCTTCGTCCTGAGCCGTGACGATGGCGTAGATCGCTTTTCCGTTCCCCACGTCGGGGTGGCGGTAGACCTCGAGGGTCTCCAGCGAGGAGGGCAACGCCATCGCCTCGGTGTTGGCGATCTCCCAGACCCCGGCGGTCTGGAAGCAGAGTTCGAGCAGGCGCGGGTCCACCAGGTGCTCGGCCTCGGCAGGGGCGCTATCGGGCGGCAGGTCGCTGGCGAGCATGCCGAAGGCCATGTTGCCGGCGATCAGCACCTTCTCCAGCACCTGGTAGGCCGGACCGTGGAAGTAGACCTGGTAGATGTCCGAGCGCTCCACCACTCGCGCGTCTTCGGCCATATGGGGCTGTTCGGCGTGCGCCTCCGCGGGGGGAGCGCTGGTCAGACGCACCGTGGCGCGGAAGTGGACGGTCTCCTGAGGCGGGGGCGGGGTGTGCCCCGGCGCCACCGCCGGCTGGAAGACCGAGCGCAGTTCGGTGTGCGCGAGCAGTTCACCCTCGCCAGCCGGATGCACCGTAGCCTTGAGCACCAGGGTGCGCGGCTGGCTGCGATGGAACTTCACCGGGCTATCGAGCCGCTCGTGCTCGATCCGGGCCACGCGGTAGCCGGGCGCCAGCAGGCTGGCCAGTTCGGCGAAGCCCTCGGTGCCCATCACGCCGGGCAACACCGGCGTGCCGTCGATCTTGTGGTCGTAGAGGAACGGCTGCACTGCCGGGTCCAGCGCTGTCTCGACGACGATGCCGCTGTAGATGCCGGCCTTGCGCACTGCGCCGACCATCAAGAAGGGCCGCTCGCGAGACGCCAGCACCGCCGCCACCTTCTCGGGGTCGATGCCGCCGTGCTCGTCGAACTCCTCGGTGAGGATGCCCAGACGCAGCCCGACGACGATCTCGCCGCGGGTGCCGCCGGCGGTCAGTTCACGGCGAATGGTGGGAATGCCCACCTCCGGCGGGAGCATATCGATCCCCGCCATCTCCATAATTCTGGGGATGGAGCCGCGGGTCGCCATGCCGATGCCGCCCCAGGCTGTCCAGTCGATGGCAATGCCACGGGTCTCCGGACGGGTGTGCCGCAGGCTGCTGGTGACCTTGCAAAGCAGGTCATTCGCCGCGCTGTAATCGGTCTGGCCGCTGTTGCCAAAGCGCCCGGCCACGGAACTGAAGGCCACCGTGGCGCCGATGGGCATGCCCTTCGCCGCCCGCAGCAGGCTGAAGAAGCCATCGGCCTTGATGTCGAAGACGCGGTAGAACTCGTCGGGCTGCTTATCGGCCAGGCCGCGACTGATCTCGATACCGCCGGCGTGGAGCAGCACGTCGATCCGCCCGAAGCGCTCGCGGATTTCCTCGACCACGGCGCTGACGGCGGGACCGTCGCGCAGGTCCAGGCTGCGGTAGAAGGCCGCACCACCGGCGGCTTCGACCGTCTCGATGGCCCGCAGGGCAGCCTCCGAGCGTTCGACGCCCATGATCGTCCGGTCAATCTGCACCGGGGTGACCTTCTCGCCCTTCGCCTGGGCCTCGGCGATCAGCGCCGCCTTGAGCGCATCGCGACCCTGGCGGAAGAGGGCGATCCGCTCATCGGCGGGGTCGGGCGCCGGGGTCAGGTCGAGCAGGAAGAACTGGCCGCCACCGCCAGCGCGGGCCAGATCGGCCACGATCGCGCTGGTGATGCCGCCGGCCGCCCCGGTAACCAGGTAGACCGTCTCGGGGCCGAGGTGCATCCCCGGCTGCCCATCGGCGGCGGGGCGCTCCTCGAAGCCGATACCGAAGCGCAGGCTGTCGTGGTACCCGACCTCGACCACGCCGGGGTCGAAGAGGGTTTCGGCGATCAACGCCTCGGCCGGCTCGGCGCTCTTGCGGCTGGCCTCGAAGTCAACCGCCTTCACCACTGCCGCCGGGCGCTCGCGCTTGTAGGCCTTGGCGAAGCCGGTGACGGCGCCGCCGAGGGGCGCGGTCGCGCCGTGCTCGTCGTAGCCGTGCAGCCCGCCCATCCGCGTCGCCACCACCAGGAAGGGGTTGGCATCGGGCTGGGCGACGACCAGGGCGCGAACCGCGCGGTAGAGGTTCTTCACCCGCACGCGGTTCAGTTCGCGCCACTGCTCCAGGTCAAGCTCCTCCAGATCAGGCTCTGCGTCCAGGGCGGTCAGCCAGTAGATGCCGGCGATTGGCCCCTCGGACAGGAAGCCCTGGATGAGGCCGTCAATCTCCTCATCGGCGGGCGGGGCCTCGATGCCGAGCACCTGCGCGCCGCGCTTCTCCAGGCGCGAGGCCAGGGAGCGCCCGACGCCGCCGCGGTCGAACATCACCACCACCCGGCTGCCCTCGAGGTTCACCCCGGTGGCCTTGCAAAGCTCCAGCGGCGGGCGCAGCACCGGCGTGGGCACGCGGCGCGGCGCGCGGTCGGCCTCGCTCACGTCGTAGATCACCGGCTCGCTGCTGGCGACCGTCTCGGCGCTTGCCGCGGACGCGGGAGCCTCGGCCACCGCCGCGGCGCCCACGGCGCCGCCCGCGGCCAGGTCGGGCCGGTGCTCGCGCACGAAGCCGATCACGTGCCGCAGGGTGGGGTAGTCGCGCAGCTTCAGGTCCTCGATGCGCGGGATGCCGAAGGCCTCGCGCACAGCGGCGAAGGTCTCGGCCTGCTTGACCGTGTCCACCCCCAGGTCAGCCTCCAGGTCGAGGTCCAGGTCGAGCATCTCGGTGGGGTAGCCGGTCTTGTCGGCGACGATGGCCAGCACCTTCTCGGCCACCGGGTCGCTGACCGCGGCCGGGGCCGCGGCGGGCGCGGCGGCGACGGTCGCCACGGCGCCAGGGGCAACCGCGACGGCCACCGGCGGCGCGCCGACGGGCGGCACACCGCCCCCGCCGCTCGGCGGCGGCTCATCGGGGGTCTCCGGCGCGGCCAGGTCGGGCCGATGCTCGCGCACGAAGCCGATCACGTGCCGCAGGGTGGGGTAGTCGCGCAGTTTCAGGTCCTCGATGCGCGGGATGTCGAAGGCCTCGCGCACGGCGGCGAAGGTCTCGGCCTGCTTGACCGTATCCACCCCCAGGTCGGCCTCCAGGTCGAGGTCCAGGTCGAGCATCTCCGGCGGATAGCCGGTCTTGTCGGCGACGATGGCCAGCACCTTCTCGGCCACCGGGTCGCTGACCGCGGCCGGGGCCGCGGCGGGTGCGGGGGCCGCGGGCGCGGAGGCGGCGACTGGCGCGGGGGCGGCCACAGGCGCGGCGGCCAGGTCGGGCCGGTGCGCGCGCACGAAGCCGATCACGTGGCGCATCGTGGGGTAGTCGCGCAGCTTGAGGTCGTCAATGCGCGGGATGCCGAAGGCCTCGCGCACGGCGGCGAAGGTCTCGGCCTGCTTGACCGTATCCACCCCCAGGTCGGCCTCGAGGTCCAGATCGAGGTCGAGCATCTCGGAGGGGTAGCCGGTCTTCTCGGCGACGATGGCCAGCACCTTCTCGGCGATAGGATCGGCCGCCGGCGCCGCCGCGGGCGCTGCCGGCGCAGCCACGGGCGCCGCCGCGGCCACGGGCGCCGCCGCAGCCACGGGCGCGGCGACCAGGTCGGGCCGGTGCTCGCGCACGAAGCCGATCACGTGGCGCATCGTGGGGTAGTCGCGCAGCTTGAGATTGTCGATGCGCGGGATGCCGAAGGCCTCGCGCACGGCGGCGAAGGTCTCGGCCTGCTTGACCGTATCCACGCCCAGGTCGGCCTCGAGGTCCAGATCGAGGTCGAGCATCTCGGAGGGGTAGCCGGTCTTCTCGGCGACGATGGCCAGCACCTTCTCGGCCACGGGGTCAACCACTCGAGGTGGTGCAGCCGGGGCCGGGGCGGGCGCCGGGGCAGCCACCACGGTCGCGGCAGCGACCGGCGCGGGGGCCGGAGCGACCGGCGCGGGGGTCGGCGCGGCGGCGACCGGCGCGGGGGCGGGTGCGGCAGCGACCGGCGCGGACGCCGGAGCGACCGGGGCGGGGGCAACCTTGCCGTTGGATTGCACAGGGGCCGGAGCGGGACGCGGCGGCTCCGTATACGCGGGGCGCGCCGGAAGTTCGGCCCGGCGGCCATCATCCACGACCCGCGGGCCGCCCTCGGCGGGAGCGGCGGCGCGCATCGTCGGGCCGGTGCCCGGCTGCCACATGCTCGGCGCCGGCACGCGGGTGGGGGCGCCTTCGGCCTTCACCCGCAGCACACGCTGAACGACCTCGGTCTCGGGGCGGTCGTAGCCGCTGACCTGGGCCAGCCAGTAGTCGTAGCGGGCGCGGTTGTCAATGCGATTGGGGCCGCCCGGCACGCGGCGCAGCAAGGTGATCGCGATCTGCGACCCGAAGCCGGCGGCGAAGTGAATAGCGTAGCGCACCGGATAGCGTCCGCCGCGGCTCAGGTTGAGCGTGCCGAGTTCGGGGTCCACCTCCCGGTAGTTGGGCACCGGGGGCACGATCCCGTGCTCGAGGATCTTCACCGCGATGACATCCTCGACGCCCACGCCCATGGGATGGCCGGTGAAGCCCTTGGTATTGGCGACCACCACCTCGCTGGCGGCGGGGCCGAAGACGCGGCGCAGGGCCGCCACCTCGGCGGAGGCGCTGCCGCCGCGGGCGGGGGTGTAGGTCTCGTGCGAGACGAAGACCGTCTGGGCGGCCATAGCGTAGCGGTCGAGGCCAAAGCGCCGCTCGGCGGAGGTGATCAGGCTCTCCAGCACCTCGCTGATATGATCCACATCCAGGCGCGTGCCGTGGAAGGCGCTGTTGCGGGTCTCGCTGGAGAGCAACTCCACGATGCCGCGCATGCCGCGCTCGCGCACCGCGTCTTCGCTCTCGACCACCAGGGCGCAGGCCCCCATACCCAGGAGCGTCCCGTGGCGGCGGCGGTCGAAGGGCAGGGCGGCCTCCTCGACCTTATCATCGGTAGCGGCGGCGCCGGTGGCCAGGAAGCCCGCGCCGATCCACTCCATGAGATGATCGCTGGTCACATCGTCGGCGCCCACCACCAGCACGCGGCGGCAGCGCCCGCTGCGGATCCAGTCCTCGGCGATGGCGACGCCCTGGGCCGTCGAGGCGCAGGCCGCGTTGACGGCGGTGTTGGGGCCGCGCGCGCCGATGTACTCGGCGAACTGGCTGTGACCCATCGCCAGGATGCGGAAGAGGAAGCGCCGGTCGAACTGGTACGGATTGGCGGCGATCTCCTCGCGCAGGGCGGCGATGCGCCGGGTCAGCGCCGTGAGCGTCTCCTCGTCGCGGGCCTGGTTGCGCAGGCTCTCCAGTTCCTCCAGCAGATTGAGACGGTTCTCGTGCTCGTAGTAACGCTCCATCTCACCGGCCAGTTGATCGTAGCCGGGGAAGGCGCTGGCGAAGATCACGCCCGTCTCATCGCGGAGAGCCTCGGGCAACATCCAGCGCTCGGGCAGGAAAGTGCCCTTGCTGGTCTTGCGGTAGGTCTGAACCAGGGGAATGCCGGCTTCACGCAGGGCGTCGAGGCCGGCGGCGATGGCCAGTTGCGAGGTGATGTCCAGGGCCTCGACCAGCTTCGCGGGCACGCCATACTCCGCGCTGAGGTCGAAGGGCCCGGGGCGCCCGGCCAGGCGAATGACGTCATCGGGATTGTCGATCGTCTGGAAGCTGCCGCCGCCGTCCTCGCCCTTGACCACGCGGGTCACGCCCTTCCGCACCATCTTGCGGCGGAAACGCTCGGGGATCAGATCCACGAACTGCTCACCGCGCAAAATGCGTTCGACATTATCCTCGGCCATCACCGGCTTCTCGGCGCCGGGCAGGCCAAGGCCGGTACCGGAGATAACCACCGAACCGGCAGGCGGCTCGTTGCGGTCAAAGACCTCAGGCTGCCCGGGGCGAGCCACGGGCCGGGCGCTGGCCTGTTGCAGCGCCTGGGCCAGCAACTGCCCGAGGTCATTGAGGCTCGCCGCGCCGGGGCCGGAGGCATCGTTGCCATTCTTGTGGGTCACCATCGTATCCTCTACAGATGAAGCCTGGGCCGCTTCGCCATTCACAGCCGGCAGGTGCGGGCGCACCGGCGCGGCCGCTTCGGGCTGCGGCTGCTCCTCGTGGGCCGGTTCCGCGCCCAGACCGGCGGCGTACAGCCCGCAGAGGGCCTGATTGAAACTGGCGATCTCGCCCGTCTTGGGGTGATTGGTGAACAGGGAGACCACGTCGGGCTTGCTGCCCAGCACATCGTCCACGAAGCCCTTGAGGGCCTTCTTGGGGCCGCACTCGACGAAGATCCGGCAACCCTCGCGGTAGAGGGTCTCCAGCCCCTTGACCCATTGCACCGGCGAGGCGATCTGCTGCTCCAGGATGTCCTTGATGGCTTCGACGGTGGTGGGATACAGCTCACCGGTCACATTGGCCACCAGGGGCAGCTTCGGCGGGGCGATATGCAGCCGGTCGAGCACCTTGCGCAGCGGCTTGGAGGCCGGGGCGACGATGCGGGTATGGAAGGCGTGGCTGACGGGGATGCGCTGGGCCTGGTAGCCCTTCGCGGTAAACACGCCGATGGCCTGTTCCACCGCTTTGCTGTTGCCGCCGATCACCGCCTGGCTGTAGCTGTTGAGATTGGCGGGAATAACGTAGCCGTCAACCTCTTGCAACGTGGACTGGATCACGTCCAGCGGGGCCATCACCGCGGCCATCCAGCCATTGTCCTCGACACTGACCCTGGTCATCTCGGCCCCGCGGGCCGCGGCGGCCTCGAGGGCCTCGGCGAAGGGCATGATGCCGGCGGCCACCAGCGCGCCGTACTCGCCCAACGAGTGGCCCATCACCATATCCGGCTTGATGCCATACTCGGCGAGCAGGGTGAGGATAGCGATATCGAGAGTGAGCATCGCCGGCTGGGTGATCGCCGTCTGCATCAAGGCCCGCTCGGCCTCTTTGATGCGCTGCGGGTCGTCGCTATCCAGGAAGAGATAGTCGGTAAGCGGGCGCCCCAGGATGGGCGTCATCACCCGGTCGGCCTCGGCGAAGACGGCGGCCACGGCGGGCGAGACCTTCGCCAGTTCGCGGCCCATGTTGAGGTACTGCGACCCCTGGCCGGGGAAGAGGAAGGCGACCTTGCCAGGGACCTTGCCGCTGCCGCGGAAAACGCCCTGCGCCGCCAGGGGCTTCCAGGCGGCGGGAGCGTTGAGATTGGCGGCCTTGCGGGCCTTGGTGAGCTTATCGAGCAGGTCGGCGTGGTCGGCGAAGTCGATCACCAGCCGCTCGGCCTTGCGCAGGTCGGCGGGATCGGGCGCCGCGACGGGGGGCGTCCAGCCCTCCTGGACCTTGCGCATCACTTCGTCGAGGCGGGCGCTCAGTTCGGCGGGCGTATCAGCGCCAAGGGCCAGGATGCCGCGCAGCGGCGGCTTGTGGGCCACCTTCGCCGGAGCGGTGTAGTGGCCGCTCGAACTGCCGGCGGGATTGGGCACTTCCACGCCCTGGTAGCGCTGCGGCTCGGTGCGGATCATGCCGGGGATGTACTCCTCGAGCACCACGTGGAAGTTCGTGCCGCCGAAGCCGTAGGCGCTCACCCCCGCTCGCCGGGGCACATTACCGGGACGCTCCCACTCGCGAGCCTCGTGGAGCAGGTAGAACGGGGTGGCGTTGAAGTCAATGTTCGGGTTGGGCCGCTCACAGTTGAGCGTGGGCGGCAGGATCTTCTCGTGGATGGCGAAGACCGTCTTGAGTAACCCGGCTGCGCCGGCGCCGGCCTTGAGGTGGCCGATGTTGCTCTTGGCCGAGCCGAGGCCGATGCGCCCGCGCTCGGCCCCGCCGAACACCTTCGCCAGACTCTCGACCTCGGTGACGTCGCCGACGCGGGTGCTGGTGCCATGGGCCTCGACCAGGGTCGCGGTGGCGGGGTCAATCCCGGCGTTGCGCCAGGCGCGCTCGATGGCATACACCTGCCCGACGGGGTTGGGGGCGGTAATGCCTTTGCCCTTGCCGTCGGAGGAAGCGCCCACGCCGCGGATCACCGCGTAGATCGTATCGCCGTCGCGTTCGGCGTCAGCCAGACGCTTGAGGAGGAACGCTGCCGCGCCTTCGCCCATCACGAAGCCATCAGCGCCGTCGCCGAAGGGACGGGTGCCGGTCGCCGAGAGGGCGCCGATCTTGCAGAACTTCACGAAGGTCGAGGGACCCATATTGCGGTCCACGCCGCCGGTGATCACCGCGTCCACGTGGCCCTCGCTGAGCATCTCGACAGCGGCGGCCACGGCGGCGAAGGTCGAGGCGCAGGCCGCGTCGGTGATGAAGTTCGGCCCGCGCAGGTTGAGCACATTGGCCACCCGTCCGGCCACGATGTTAGGCAGTTCGCCCGGCATCGAGTCTTCGGTCACAGGGGGCAGGGTGCGGTCCATCTCGGCGTGGAACTGGGCCAGGATGGCCGCGCGCACATCGGGCGGCAGGGCCTGGAAAGCAGGCGTATTGCTGAGGTAGCGGGCATACTCGGGGAAGATGACCCGCTGGTTGGTCAGGTAGTGCAACTCGCCGCCCATGGCCGTTCCGAGGATCACCCCGGTATTCTCGGTGTTGAGCGGGCGGTCGGGGAAGCCGTAGTCGGCCAGGGCTTCGGCGGCGATGGTCACCGCCCACTGCTGACCCTCGTCCATCGCGGCGGCCACGCGGGGCGGAATGCGGAAGCGCTGCCAGTCGAACTTGAAGCCCCGGACCCAGCCGCCGATCTTGGAATAGGTCTTATCGGGGACGCTGGGGTCGGGGTCATAGTAATCGCTGAGCAGCCAGCGCTCGGGTGGTGTTTCCGAAATGCTGTAGCGCCTGGCGAGAATATTCTCCCAGAAGGCCCGGGCGCTGGGGGCGTCGGGGAGGATGGCGCCCAGGCCGACGATGGCAATGGCGCGGTTTGACATATCCATAGTGGATCGCTCCTTACGTGCCCCACCTGTCTTCGCGCACATCCCCGCTCCCGCGCGGGCGGGAGCGGGGGACAGGCGAGGCGAGTGGATGGCTACTCGGCCGGGAACGCCTCGATCAGGCGCTGAGCGACGACGTTCATATCCTCAATCTGGCCGGCCTGGGCGTTGAAGATTGCCGGCAGGTTGATACTCGCCGCCAGGTTCGGGTCGGTCTGGCCGGCGCCGATGCACCAGCGCAACCCGTCGGTGGCGACCTTCATCGCCGCCTCGCGGGCATGCACGCGGGCCATGGTCTTCAGCGTATCCTGCGAGAAGGGCACGGCCACACTGGGTTTGGTGGCGGCGCGCTCGCTGAAGATCGCCGCGGTCTCGGCCCAGGCGATCAGCTCGCCGAGGCGGAAGAGGATGTGCTGGTTGCGGGTGAGCCGGTCAAGGCGGGCGCGCTCGAGAATGACCGCCAGGGCGCGCATCGCCAGGGCCGCCGCCGCCGCGCCGCTATCGGGGTACTGGCGGGCGACCTGGTCGAGCTGGGCGGCCCAGTCGTTGTAGAAGGCCCCGCGGGTCTTGAGGTGGAACTGCCAGCGGTCGCGGGCGATGGTCCACTCCATAATCTCCGAGGTGCCCTCGTAGATACAGGTAATGCGCACATCGCGCTTGATCTTCTCGACCATGTACTCCTTGGTGTAGCCGTAGCCGCCGTGGGCCTGGATGGCATCCTCGGCCGCCTTGTTGCCGCTTTCGGTGGCGAAGTACTTCGCCACGGCGCCCTCGGTCTGCTGGTCGGGGTCGCCGCCATCAATGCGCTCGGCGACCCACTCGATGTAGGCCCGCGAGGCCTCGAGGCGCACGGCGTTCGGCACCAGGAGCTTGTGGGTGTAGGCCTGCTTGGTGGAGAGCAACCCGCCGCCCTGCACGCGGGTCTGGCTGTAACGAATGGCGCGCTCGAGGGCCGCCCAGCCCGCTCCAAGGCCGAACGAGCCGACCATCAGGCGGGTGTAGCCGAACACCGCCTGGGCCTGCGCCAGACCCTGGCCCTCGACCCCGCCGACCAGGTTCTCGACCGGCACAAACACCTCGTCGAGGAAGAGAGCCGCGGTGTTCGAGGCGCGAATGCCGTGCTTGTCCTCCGGCTTGCCGTAGCTGAAGCCCGGCTGCCCGGCCTCCATAATGAACCAGGAGATGCCGCCCGGGGCGTTGGCCAGAATGGTGTAGAGCTTCGCCACGCCGCCGTTCGAGATCCACTGCTTCCGCCCGGTGAGCTTGTAGCCGATAATCTTGCCGTCCTCCTCAACCGGGACGGCCCTGGTCGTCAGGGTGCCGAGGTCCGAGCCGGCCTGCGGTTCGGTCGCCCCATAGGCCACCAGCAGACCCTCGGAGGCGATACGGCCCATCCAGTGGGCTTTCTGCTCTTCCGTCCCCCCCACCACGATCGGGTCGGTGCCGAGGAAAGTCGCCAGCACACCGGTCGCAATACCGAGATCGATGCGGGCCATTTGCTCCGAAACGCGGTAGACATCATAGGCGCCACCGCCGAGACCGCCATACTCCTCAGGGATGAAGATGAGATGCAGTCCGAACTTCTCAGGGTCATAGAGGTCACGGAGGACGTCATGCGGGAACTCGTCGCGCTCGTCGAGTTCGCGCAGGTACTCGGGCTTGAGTCGCTTCGCCGCGTAGTCGCGAAGGGTCGTCAGCACCATCTCCAGCGTATCGGTGTCCAGGGTCGTCATCGGCCTGATCCTCTCCACTAGTGACCTGCCGCCAATCCGCCCGCACGCGCGCAACGGATGGCCATGGAACGCGGCAGCCGCGCTCCTTCGCCGGCAGCAAGTTCTACACGCGTTTAGTTCTGCCTGCAATCATATGCCACGGGCCACGAAATGTCAGGTGAAGGGTCTTTCT
>DAOTYR010000078.1:0-12412 GCA_034434655.1 Chloroflexaceae bacterium | reverse complement strand
GGTGCTTGGCTGTACCCACTTCCCGGCGCTGCGCCCGCTGATCGCCGCGGCCGCGCCGGAAGCGACGATCATCGATACGGGGCCGGCGGTGGCCGCGCAGACGTCCCGGGTCGCCACGGCAGCCGGCATTGGCCCCGAGCGCGGAACCATGCGCTGCGCCACCACCGGCGATCCGGCCCTGGTGGCCCCGGCCCTCGCGCGGGTGTGGGGTGCCCCGCTGCCGCTTGAAGGTCTACGCGACCTCTAAGTCGTCGTTTCGCTATGCGACCGTTCCTGGTCGCCGTTGGGGGGCGGTGCGGCGGGCCTGGCCCACCGCGATCTCGTTGGTCTGCCCGCGGCGAGGGCGCATCCTGGCGCAGCCAGCATGCGTTTGCCGCGGCGCGTTCCGCCCCATACCCCGCCGCGGGAGACGGGCGTGACCGGTCTTATGCTCTTTAAGAATTGCATCCGCTCTAGCCCGCGCAAGCGGGCTTCGCATTCCGTAGCCGAGGGCTTATGGTCTTTGAATACATAATCCGCTCTAGGCCGCGCAGGCGGCCTTCGCATCCCCTAGCCGAGGGCTTCAGCCCGACGGCTAGACTGGCATAGCGGATGCATTGCTCGAAGACCATAAAACCTGCGGTTTGCGCCTGACAGTCTGGCGGGGAGGTGTGGAGGGGCCAGGCCCCTCCACAGCCACCCCTGGGGTCCCGTGTCGAGGCGAACGGTCAAGTTCGTTTGAAACATGCCTAAAAAATCGAAAGATACCGCTCCACCTCCCACTGCGAGACATAGGCGCGATAGCTTTCCCACTCCTGCTGTTTAGCATCAACGAAGCGTTCATAGATGTAGGGGCCGAGGGCATGCTGGATCACCGCGTCGTCGCGCAGGGCATCGAGCGCGCTGCCAAGGGAAGTGGGCAGCATCTCCAGCCCGCGGGCGCGCGGGTCCACGTGGAAGAGGTCCTCTTCGGCGGCTTCGCGCAGGGTCAACTTGCGCTTGATCCCATCGAGACCGGCGGCCAGCATCACGGCGTAGGCCAGGTACGGGTTGCAGGAGGGATCGGGGCAGCGCAATTCGATGCGCGTGCTCTGCTCGCGCCCCGCGGTGATGCGCGGCACGCGCACCAGCGCCGAGCGGTTGGTGCGCCCCCAGGAGATGTACACCGGGGCTTCGAAGCCCGGCACCAGGCGCTTGTACGAGTTGACCAGGGGGGCCAGAATGATGCACATTCCCCGGGCATGGGCCAGCAACCCGGCGATGAAATGACGCGCCGTGGCCGAGAGACCGTAGGGGTCGTTCGGGTCGGCGAAGGCATTGCGTCCGGTAACGATATCCACCAGGCTCTGGTGCACGTGCATACCGCTGCCGTTCACCTCGGCAATCGGCTTGGGCATAAAGGTGGCATGCAGGCCATTGAGCTGGGCGATGGCCTTCAACGCGACGCGGGTGGTCACCGTCTGGTCGGCGGCGCGCAGCGCCTCGGCGTAGCGCAGGTCAATCTCGTGCTGGCCAGCGGCCACTTCGTGATGGGCCGCTTCCACCGTGATATCGAGCGTCTGGAGCGCGCGCACCATCTGGCGGCGAATGAGCGTCGCCAGGTCGGTGGAGACGTCGAAGTACCCGGCGTGGTCGTGGGGCAGGGGCAGGGTGCGCCCTTCGGCGTCGGTTTTGAAGAGGAAGAACTCGATTTCTGGCGCGACGTTGAAGGCGAAGCCCATCTCGCCGGCCTGCCGCGTGACGGCGGCGAGCACGTGGCGCGGGTCGCCGGCAAAGGGCTTGCCATCGGGCGTGTAGATGTTGCAGATCAGACGCGCCGTGGCCAGACCCTCGTGCTGATCCCAGGGCACCAGCGCGTAGGTCGAGAGATCGGGCACCAGGTACATATCGCTCTCGACAATGCGCGCGAACCCCTCGATTGACGACCCATCGAACCACACGCCGTGGTCCAGCGCGTCTGGCAGTTCCTGGATCGGGATGGTCACATTCTTGACCATGCCGAGGATGTCGGTGAACTGGAGATTGACGAAGGCGACGCGCTGCTCCTCGGCGCGGCGCAGCAGCGCCTGGCGGGGATCGTCGCTCATAGGGGGCTCCTCATCTGCTAGAACCGGTGCCGTTCACATAACAGGACGTACGCGGTGGAGGGGTGCGGGGAGACGAAGCCTCCCCGCATACCCCTCTTCCCGCCCGCGGCGGCCAGGCGACCTGGCGCAACCCCCACGGCCCGCCCGCCGCGGGCGGGCCACAACCGGTTGGTGGAAGGCCGCAGGTTCTCCACTCCTCCCCGCCGCAAGGCGACCGCATAACTCCTGTTCTGTGAAAGGTCATTGCTGCCAGAACGACACCGTTATTGTACCACGCTGGCCCGGGGGCATCGGGTCTCCGGGTGGCTGAGGGCTACGTCAACGTCCACCCGCCCGGCGGCTAACGTGACCATGGGGGAACCGGGTTCCCCCACGCCCCCGCCCGCGGGAGGCCCAGGCCATCCCGCAGGGGAATGGGGAAACCCGGTTTCCCCATCCCCCTACCCATGGAAGAGTGGGCGCAGACCTCCCGTCACCCCCTGCCCGAACAGCCTGTTTGCAGTTCTCTGGTCTTGCGGTATACTCTCTTCAGTTGTCCATGCGGCTTGCGCCGCACACCGACGGGATGAACATACTTCTTGGGAGGGCTGCGCCCTCCCAGACCCTCCCACCGGGTGAGGGGGTATGGGGGAACATGCTTCCCCCATGGTCACGTGAGACGGTCATGCGCATGGCACACCACGCCCGCTGCACACGGCCCGGGAGCGCGGGCGTCCCGCCTGCGGCGCCGCGACGCGGGCACGGTGCCGGCCGCCTCCCTGCCCTTGCCCCGCCGAGGGAGGGAGTTCGGCTCCTCCCCCCAGCGGGGGGAGGCTGGGAGGGGGGCGGAACGCTGCGAGCGATGTTCACCTCAGGTTGTTCCTGGGAGGGCTGCGCCCTCCCAGACCCTCCCACCGGGTGAGGGGAGGGGGAAACCCGGTTTCCCCCTGCCCTGCGTGAGGGCCAGGCCCTCTCGCCGGGCAGGGGCGCGGCGAAACCTGGTTTCTCCTAGCCTCGTATGCGGCACTTGCATCTGCGGAGGAGTGAGCGATGTCCCAGGCCACGATCGGCGTGATCGGCGGCAGCGGGCTCTACGCAATGGAGGGCCTGGAAGACGTGGAGGAGGTGTCGCTGGAGACGCCCTTCGGTGCCCCTAGCGACACGTTCGTCATTGGTACGCTGGGTGGGCGGCGGGTGGCGTTTTTGCCCCGCCACGGCCGCGGGCACCGACTCAATCCCAGCGAGGTGCCCAGCCGCGCCAATGTCTATGCCTTCAAGCAACTCGGTGTGCAGTACCTGATCTCGGTGAGCGCCGTCGGTTCGCTGCGCGAAGAATACGCTCCGGGGCACGTGGTTGTTCCGGATCAACTGTTCGACCGCACGAAAGGCATCCGGCCCGCGACGTTCTTCGAGAACGGCGTGGTGGCCCACGTGAGCTTCGATAAGCCCTTCTGTCCCGGGCTGAGCCAGCGTCTCTACGCCGCGGCGAAGGCGGCCGGCGCGACGGTCCATCGCGGCGGCACGCTGGTGGTGATGGAGGGACCGGCGTTTTCCACCAGGGCCGAGAGCGAGGAGAACCGCCGCCGCGGCCACGCGCTGATCGGTATGACCGCCCTGCCCGAAGCTAAACTGGCCCGCGAGGCGGAGATCGCCTACGCTACCCTTGCCATGGTCACCGACTATGATGTCTGGCACCCTGATCATGACTCGGTGACCGTTGACGCGGTCGTGGCCGTGCTCCAGGCCAACGCCCTCCTGGCCCGGCGCATCGTGCGCAATGTCGTCGATCTGATCGGCGATGGCTTCGAGAGCCCCGCCCATAGCGCCCTCGCCACGGCGATCATCACCGACCGTTCGTGCATCCCTGCCGAGGCCCGCGAGCGGCTCAGGGTCATCGCGGGCAAGTATCTGGACGGGTCATGACCGCCGAGGTGCGTATCATCCCCGTGCGCGGCGTCGGCGAGGTGCGCCCCGGCGATGACCTGGCCGACCTGCTGCTTACCGCCCTTGACGCCGCCGGGCAGATGCTCGCGCCGGGCGATGTGCTGGTCGTCACCCAGAAGGTCGTGTCGAAGGCCGAAGGCCGCCTGCTCGATCCCTCACAGGTCGAGCCGTCGGCCTTCGCGCGCCGGGTGGCTGCGCAGGGCCGCAAGGACGCCGCCTACTACGAGGTGGTGCTGCGCGAGAGCCGGCGCATTGTCAAGATGGCCAATGGCGTGCTGATCACCGAGACGCCCCACGGCCTGATCTGCGCCAACAGCGGCGTGGATGAGTCCAACGTGGCCGGCGGCCAGATCGTCTCGTTGTTGCCCGAGGACCCTGACAGGAGCGCCGCGCGGCTCCGCGCCGCCATCCGTAAGGCCACCGGGGTGACGGTGGCGGTGATCATTTCCGACACCTTCGGGCGCCCATGGCGCGAGGGCCAGGTGAACGTGGCCATCGGCTGCGCCGGTATCGCCCCACTGAACGATTACGCCGGGGTCAGTGACCCCTACGGCTACACCATGCAGGCCACACTGATCGCCATCGCCGATGAACTGGCCAGCGCCGCCGATCTGGCGATGGGCAAGATTGATGGCGTGCCCGCGGCCATTGTGCGCGGCTATGCCTATACCCCCAGCGAGGAGGCTACCGCCCGGCGCTTGATCCGCGACCCGCGCTTCGATCTGTTTCGTTGAGGCCCGGGAAGGGCTAATGTGAACATGGGGGAACCAGGTTCCCCCATTCCCCCACCCGCAGGAGCGTTTGGGAGGGCTACGCCCTCGCGCAGGGGGATGGGGCAAGCGGGTGGCCCCACGCCCCCACCGGCGGGAGGGTGGGGGCGCCGCCCTCACGCAGGGATATGGGGGAACCAGGTTCCCCCATCCCCCCACCCGCAGGAGCCTTTGGGAGGGCTACGCCCTCGTGCAGGGGGATGGGTCAACCTGGTTTCCCCATTCCCCCTAAGGTATCAGGGCTGGATGGACTTCTTCACCATCATCCGTGGCCGGCGTTCGGTGCGGGCCTTTCGCCCCGACCCCCTCGCCCGCGAGCAGATCGAGGCGGTGCTGGAGGCGGCCCGCTGGGCGCCCTCGCCCCACGGGCGCCAGCCCTGGCGCTTCGTGGTGCTGACCAGCCTCGAGGCCCGCGCGCGCCTGGCCGAGGCCATGGGCGCGACCTGGCGGCGCCAACTTGCCCTCGATGGCCAGGACGCGGCCACCATCGAGGCGCGCTTCCGCAAATCGCGTCAACGCATCATCGGGGCGCCGGTCGTGGTGCTGCTCTGCCTCTACCTGGAGGACCTCGACGTCTACCCCGACGCCGAACGGCAGGCCGCCGAAGTCACCATGGCCGTGCAGAGCCTCGGCTGCGCCGCCCAGAACATGCTCCTCGCCGCCTATGCCCTCGGCTTCGATGGCGGCTGGATGTGCGCGCCCCTCTTCTGCCAGGAGACCGTGCGCGCTGCCCTCGGCCTCGATGCGACCCTGCACCCCCATGCGCTGATCACCCTCGGCTACGCCGCGCAGGACCCGGCGCGGCGTCCCCGGCGCCCCCTCGAAGAGCTGGTGGTTCGGTGGGAGTAGGGCCGTATACTCTACCCGGTGGGCGGGCGCCGCCCGCGCGCAGGGGTCCGGGGAACCCGGGTTTCCCCATCCCCCCGCCCGCGGGAGGGCCTGGCCCTCCCAGGAACAACCTGTTTGCATCCCGTCGGTGTGCGGCGGAGCTGCATGGACGGCTGTAGAGCGCAACCTATGATAGTCGTACTGGCCGGCGGGGTTGGCGCGGCCCGCTTTCTCGAAGGCCTCGTGCAGGTGGTTCCACCCGCGACGGTGACCGCCATCGTCAACACCGGCGATGATTTTGAACTGCACGGCCTGACCATCGCCCCCGATCTGGACATCGTCACCTGCACCCTGGCGGGCGTGATTGATCCGCTACAGGGTTGGGGCATCGCCGATGACACTACCGCCTGTCTGGAGTGGCTGGGCCGGCTGGGCGGGCCGACCTGGTTCAAACTCGGCGACCGCGACCTGGCCCTGCACATCCGCCGCACCGCGCTGCTGCGCGCCGGGCGCAGCCTCAGCGCCGTGGCCGACGCCTTCCGGCAGGCGCTCGGCGTGGCGGTGCGCATTGTGCCGATGAGCGATGACCCGGCCCCGACCCACATTCTCACCGACGCGGGCGAGTTCCACTTCGAGGAGTACCTGGTGCGCCGGCGCGCCCAGGACGCGGTGCGCGGCGTGCGCCTGCACGCCGCCGGTCCCGCCGCGCCGGCCCCCGGCGTGCTGGAGGCCATCGCCGGGGCCGCGGCGGTGATCATCGCGCCGAGCAACCCCGTGGTCAGCATCGGGCCGATCCTGGCCCTGCCGGGGCTGCGCGCGGCCCTGCGGGATACCCCGGCCCCCGTGGTGGCGGTCAGCCCGATCGTCGGCGGGGCGGCAATCAAGGGGCCGGCCGCGCCGCTGATGCGCGCCGTGGGGATGGAGGTCTCGGCCCTGGGGGTGGCGCGGGCCTACGCCGATGTACTTGATGGGATTATTATTGACTCAGTGGATGCCGATCTGGCCCCGGCCATCGAGGCGCTGGGGCTGCGCGTCACCGTCACCGATACGATCATGCGCGGCCCCCCCGAGAAGGCCCATCTGGCGCGTGTCGCCCTGGCCCTGGCGGGTGTGGAGGTGTAGAAGGGAGGGGGTCGCGGCGGGCTGAGGATCAACCCCGATGTTCACCTCGGAAAAAACCTATGCAACCGATAAATAATCTGCACGCCATCGTTCCTGTCAAGGCCCTGGATCAGGCCAAATCGCGGCTGGCCTGCGCCCTGACGCCCCCGGAGCGACGGCAGTTGACGCTCGAGATGCTGGAACGGGTGCTGGCGGCGTTGAACGCGGCGCCACTGGCCGCCGTGTGGGTGGTCAGCCCCGATGCGGAGGTATTGGAACGCGCCGCCGCGCTGGGCGCGCGCCCGCTCCTCGAGAGCCGCGCGGAGCTGAACCCCGCCCTGGAGCAGGCCCGTAGCGCCGCCCGCGCCGCCGGCGCCGCGGCGCTGATCGTCGTGCCCGCCGATGTGCCCCTGGTCAGCCCCGAAGATATTGACGCCATGGCCGGATTGCTCGCCAGGGGCGCCGATATGGTGCTGGCCTCCGATGCCCTGGGCATGGGCACCAACGCCCTGGCCCTGCGCGCCGGGGCCGAGGTGCCCTTTCGCTTCGGCGGCAACAGCGCTGCGATCCATTTGCGCGCCGCCGTGGAGCGCGGCCTGGTCGCCCGGCTCTACCGCTCGCCGCGCCTGGCCCTCGATGTGGACGACTCCGCCGGCCTGGCGCGCTACCGCGCTGAACTGGCGGCGTTGCCGCTCGGAAGTGGGTGACGAAACGTTTTGTTGGCGCGACTACCCGTTGGGTTGACCTGGGAGCGCCGGCGGCTCGCCCGCCGGGTCCTGCGGGGGCAGCGCGGCGCGCCCCGCCCCTCCCTGACCCTCCCCCGCCGGGGGAGGGAACCGCGCTCCTCCCCTCAGCGTGGGGAGGCTGGGAGGGGGGTGTGCCACCGTTGCCGGGTCCCGTTCCCCGGTTCCCCTGACTCCGACGTCACACCTCGCTCGGGGCGCGGTGATGGAGTGTTATACTACAGCCGGGACCAATACCTTACCAATAGGGGTAGGTGTTCGCATAGGGCTACGTCAACGTCGTCCGCCCGGCAACTGAAGCCGTGGGCGAGCCTCTGCGAAGCCCGCCGGCGCGGGCTCGACAGGCCACGCAGGTGGCCTTCGCACCAGCCATCCATGCGGCTCGCGCCGCACACCGACGGGATACGATTGTTCCCGGGAGGGCTACGCCCTCCCAGACCCTCCCACCGGGTGGGGGGATGGGGAAACCCGCTTTCCCCATCCCCCTGCGGGGCGGGGGCGTGGGGAAACCCGGTTTCCCCCCCCCTCGCCGAGGGCGTAGGTTCACGTGCGACGGTCATGCCCACGGCGCACCACGCCGCGATGCACATAACCTGGGAGCGCGGGCGTCCCGCCCGCGCCACGGCTCCGCGGGCACGGCGCCGGCCCCCTCCCGGACCCTCCCCCACCGGGGGCGGGCACCCGGCGCCTCCCCCCAGCGGGGGGAGGCTGGGAGGGGGGCTGAACGCGGCGCACGATGGTCACCTCAGGTGTGAACAATTACGTGCGGGGCGTGAGCAACGTCCTATCCCCCGGCGGGGTAAGGTATTGCGCCCAGAACGGCCCTGCGAATGAAAGGATCCCTGCCGTGGCAACGATTGGCCTCTCGGCTGCCCTCGAACAGTTCCATCCCAACGAACTCCTCGAACACTGTAAATTAGCGGAGTGTTACGGCTTCCGCGGCGTGATGGCGGCCGACCATTTTCAGCCCTGGGTGCCCGCCCAGGGCCACAATGCCTTCGCCTATAGCTGGATGGGCGCTCTCGGCGCCGTCACCGGCCACAGCTTCGGCCCCGGCGTGACCTGTCCCTCCTTCCGCACCCATCCCGCCGTCATCGCCCAGGCCGCCGCCACCCTCGGGGCCATGTTTCCCGGGCGCTTCTGGCTTGGCCTCGGCAGCGGCGAATTGCTCAACGAGAATGTTGTCGCCGGCGAGTGGCCCGACCCCCTCGTCCGCTTCGAGATGCTCCAGGAAGCCACCGAGATCATCCAGCGCCTGCTCAGCGGCAAAGAGACCCGCTACCGCGGGCGCTACTTTCAGATGAACAAGGTCCGCCTGTGGACCCTGCCGGAGCAGCCTGTGCCGATCTATATCGCCGCCACCGGCCCCCAGACCCTCAAATGGGCCGGCAAGACCTGCGATGGGCTGATTACCCCCGGCGCCTCCCACGA
Organism: Chloroflexaceae bacterium; assembly: GCA_034434655.1. Lineage (GTDB taxonomy): Bacteria > Chloroflexota > Chloroflexia > Chloroflexales > Chloroflexaceae > JACAEO01. The sequence continues at coordinate 3,550 of DAOTYR010000078.1, read as the reverse complement.
GAAACTGCGCGGCATTCTCGACAACTTTGCCGCTGGCGCCCGCGAGGCCGGTAAGGACCCGGCGAAGATGCCCAAATTGCTGCAACTCCATATCTCCTGGGCCGAGACCTACGAGGAGGCCCTGCAGAATGCCCTGGTCGAGTGGCCGAACGGCGGCATGAACTTTCCCAAGCAGGACATCCGCTCGCCCGAGGATTTCGCCGCTATGGCCAGGCTGGTGCGCCCCGAGAACTTCACCGGCCGCGTGCTGATCTCGCCCGACCTCGAGGAGCACCGCGCCCATCTGCAGGGCTTTCTGGACCTGGGCTTCGACGCTATCTACGTCCACAATGTCGGTCGCAACCAGGAGGCCTGGCTCCGCGCCTTCGGCGAGCAGGTGCTCCCCAGGCTAAGGGTCTAGCTCGTCGCCTTGCGCGACCACCTGCAAGAGCGCGGGCAGGCGCAGCCGCCCCGCCCATGGGAGGGTCTGGCCCTCACGCAGGGGGATGGAGAACCCGGGTTTCTCCATCTCCTCACCCGGTGGGAGGGTTTGGGAGGGCGCAGCCCTCGGAGAGGGGTGAGGGGAAACCGGGTATCCCCACGTCCCCGCCCACGGGAGGGCCTGGCCCTCACGCAGGGGGAGGGGGAAACCGGGTTTCCCCATTCCCCCATCCGGTGAGAGGGTTTGGGAGGGCGCAGCCCTCCCAAAAACAACCGTATGTTCATTGCGGTGTTGTGCGGCGCAGCCGCATAGATGGCTGATAGCATACAAGGGCCACCCCAGATGTTCACCCGCATCCTGATTGCCAATCGCGGCGAAATCGCCGTTCGCATCATCCGCGCCTGTCGTGAGTTGGGGATCAGCCCCGTCGCGGTCTTCTCGGAAGCCGATGCGGGCGCGCTGCACGTGCGTCTGGCCGACGCGGCCTATCCCATCGGCCCCGCCGCCGCGACCCGGAGTTATCTGCGCATCGAGGCGATTATTGCCGCCGCCCGCGAGCTGGGGGCCGAGGCCATTCACCCCGGCTACGGCTTTCTGTCGGAGAATGTCGCCTTTGCCCGCGCCTGCGCTGAAGCCGGCCTGGTCTTCATCGGCCCGCCCCCGGAGGCCATCGAGGCCATGGGCGGCAAGATCGGCGCCCGTCGCATCGCCCAGGCGGCCGGTGTGCCCGTCGTGCCCGGCTATGACGGCGCCGACCAGGGCGAGGAGCGGCTGCTGGCCGAAGCCCGGCGCATCGGCTTTCCCCTGCTGATCAAGGCCAGCGCCGGGGGCGGCGGCAAGGGTATGCGCGTGGTCAATGACGCCGATGGCTTCGCCGCGGCCCTCGAGGGCGCCCGCCGCGAGGCCCGCGCCGCCTTCGGCGATGATACGGTCTTCCTCGAACGCCTGCTGCTGCGCCCGCGTCATGTCGAGATCCAGGTGCTCGCCGACGCCCACGGCAATGTCCTGCACCTCGGCGAACGCGAGTGTTCCATTCAGCGCCGCCACCAGAAGATCCTGGAGGAGTCGCCCTCCCCCGCCCTCACCCCCGACCTGCGCGCCCGCATGGGCGACGCCGCGGTCCGTGTCGCTCGCGCCGCGGGCTATGTCAATGCCGGAACGGTCGAGTTCATGCTCGATGCCACGGGCCAGTTCTACTTTCTGGAGATGAACACCCGCCTCCAGGTCGAGCATCCCGTCACCGAGCAGGTCACCGGCCTCGATCTGGTGCGCTGGCAGATCGCCATCGCCGCCGGGGCGCGCCTGCCCTTCAGCCAGCGGGACATCACCTTCCGCGGCCATGCCATCGAGGCGCGCCTCTACGCTGAGGACCCCGTGACCTACCTGCCCGCGGTGGGGCGCCTGGCCCTGCTCGATCCGCCCCAGGGGCCCGGTGTGCGCGTGGACGCCGGCCTGACCACCGGCGACGAGGTGACGGTTCACTACGACCCCATGATCGCCAAGCTGGTGGTCCACGCTGAGAGCCGCCCCGCGGCGGTTGCGCGGCTCCGCCGCGCCCTCGACGACTTCGCGGTGCTGGGGCTGACCACCAACCTGCCCTTGCTGCGGGCCCTGGCGGCCCACCCCGCCTACGCCAGCGGCGATACCCACACCGGCTTCCTCGGCGAGCATGTCCTGGAGGTGGCGCCCCCCGCCGCGCCGCCCTCCACGGTGCTCATCGCCGCCGCGCTCTACGAGCTTCAGGTCGCCCCACGCCAGCATGCCCCTGTGAGCGACCCCTTCGCCGAACGCTGGCGCGTCGGGGGCAGCGGGGTGCCGCTCAGCTTCGAGCATGGCGGCGTCACCTACCGCCTCAGCGCGCAGCGCCAGCGCGAGGGGTGGCAGTTTACCCTGGCCGATGAGCGCTGCCACGGGCAGGTGCGGGCCACCGGTCCCGGCGAACTGGTGGTGGACCTTGATGGCCGCCTGGAGCGTCTGCGCGTGGCCCGCGACCACGAGGGCGCCATTCATCTGGCCTGGCGCGGGGCCAGCTACCGCCTGGCGCGCCCTGCGCCCCTCAGCGCCGACAGCGCCTCTCGCGCGCGGGGCGGCCATAATGCCGCCAGCCTCACCGCGCCAATGCCCGGCACGCTGATCAAGGTCCTGGTCGGCGAAGGCGAGAGCGTGCGCGAGGGCCAGCCGCTGGTGGTGCTCGAAGCCATGAAAATGGAACACACCGTCGTCGCTCCCTACGCTGGCGTGGTGCGCCGCCTGCCCTACGCCCAGGGCGCCAGCGTGGCCGGCGGCGCCGATCTGGTCGATCTGGCGCCTCTAACGTGACCATGGGAGAACCAGGTTCCCCCATACCCCCGCCCCTGGGAAGGTGAGGGCGCAGCCCCTGCGCAGGGGGATGGGGCAACCTGTCTTCCTGGGAGGGCCGCGCCCGCCCGCGGGCGGGGATGTGGGGAAACCCGGTTTCCCTACATCCTGCTCCAGGAGACGATGGTCCTGACCGGTAAACTGGATCTGGCTATCACCCCGAGGATGTCCTCGCTGTGCTCGGAATCGCAGGGCTCTGGCAAGGAAGGCCAACCGATCAGCGAAATGGAGGTCGTCATGCGCGCACGCCGAGTCGGATTTGTCGCGATGGTGGGGTTCGTTCTGCTTGTGTTAGGGATCGGGCTACCGGGTCAGATCGGCATCGGCCGCCTGGGGGGCGCCGCGGCGGCGCCGCTGGCGCACTCGACCGTGAGCGCCACCTTGATCCCGCGTTTCATCAGCCTGGATCCCTACGGGGCATATATTGAAGGGGCAGCGACGTTTTCGGATGGGTTTGGTCCCAACAGCGGCTTGAGGCTGCCGGACGGTGCGGTGAGCAGTTTCAGCATGGGGTTCACCATACCGCCGGATTACGCTGCCGGAACGCCGCTGACCCTGCGCATGGTCTGGCACACCCCTTCGACGGGGTGTACCATCAGCTTTCGCCCCAACTCGATCGCCGTGGCCCGTCCCGGTCGAACCCATATTGCCGGTAGCGGGGCTTCGGAGGGGCTCACAGTTGTTGGCGGCACGGACCTGAGCGCGCCGACGACGGCGAATAGTTCGCAGGAAACCCGAATTCAAATCGTCTCACCGGTTCCCAGTGTGCCC
>DAOTYR010000077.1:0-11607 GCA_034434655.1 Chloroflexaceae bacterium | reverse complement strand
GGAGATCGGGCTTCCCCACGCTCCTGCCTAACGTGAACATACGCCCTCGGCGAGGGGGGTGGGGAAACCGGGTTTTCCCACGACCCCGCCCCGCCGGGGGGATGGGGAAACCGGGTTTCCCCATCCCCCCACCCGGTGGGAGGGTCTGGGTGGGCTACGCCCTCCCAGGAACAACCGTATGTTCATTGCGGCAGTGTGCGGCGGAGCCGCATGGACATCTGAGGGGATGGATCACGGGGAACTGCGCGCTCCGCAGGTCCCCCAGAAGACCGCGCAGCCCAACGATGTCTGCATAATCAGTTCAACCAGGCGTAGAAACGACGAAAGCGCACTATGTCCTCTCCATCCGTAGATGTGCCACAGAAAGGCGGCCCGTCTCGCCGGGCGGTGATCGCGGTCTCGGTGATCGGCGTACTGGCATTGATCGTGGCCATTCTCAGCCTGAATAACGGCGGCGCGGTCAACTACCTCACCGGTGGCTCGAGCGTGCTCGTGCTGGCCCTGCCCGTCTTTCTTACCGGCGTGCTCAGCTTCCTCTCGCCGTGCACCCTGCCCATCCTGCCTGCCTACTTCGCGGTTACCTTCCAGGCCCAACGCCATAGCATCTTTGTGATGAGCCTGGCCTTCTTCCTCGGCCTCGCCACGACCCTCACCCTGCTTGGCGGCGCCATCAGCGCCCTGACCGGGCTGCTCTTCGCCGGCCGCGATGTTCTGCAGGTGGTCGGGGGCATCGTGATTATCATCTTCGGCGTGCTGGGCATCTTCGGTAAGGGCTTCGCCGGGATGCAGATCGACGAGCGCCCCGCCACCACGCTGCTCGGCTCGTACCTCTACGGGGCCACCTTCGCCCTGGGATGGACGGCCTGCGCCGGGCCGCTCTTCGGCACTTTCATGACCATGCTCACCGTCTCGGGGAACGTCGCGGTGCTGCAGGGCGCGGTGCTGGCGTTTATCTATGCTGTGGGCCTGGGGTTGCCGCTGATCATCGTCGCCACCTTCTTCAACCGTCTGGGCCAGGGTTCACGCTTCTGGCGCATGATCAGCGGGCGCGGCTTTGAACTGCGCCTCTTTGGCCGCACCTTCTACCTGCACACCACCAGTGTCATCGGCGGCCTACTGATGATCGCCATCGGCGTGCTGCTGGCTACTGGCCGCCTCGAGGCCATGACCCAACTGGCCAGCGGCAGCGGCCTCGGCGCCTGGTTCGTCACTATCGAGACGAAGCTCAGTGAAGTGTTTGGCCTGCGATGAGCCAGAAGCCCGTGCGCGCGGCCGGCGCGGTCGTCTACACCCGTGGCGATGACGGCTCGCTGCTGCTGCTGCTGATCAAGGATCGCTACGGTGCGTGGACCCTGCCCAAGGGCCACCTTGAGCCGGACGAAGCCGAGGAGATCGCAGCCGTGCGGGAGATCGCCGAGGAGACCGGCATCGCCTGCGCCATCGAAGGCCCCCTGGCCCGCGTGTGCTACCCGGTCCTCAAGCGTGGCGCATGGCGCGATAAGGAAGTCACCTACTTCCTGGCCCGCGCCGACTATGCTATCCCGGTGCCCGCCCAGGACGAGGGCATCAGCGAGGCGCTCTGGATGGCGCCCGCCGAGGCCCTGGCCACCATCACCTACAGCCAGGTGCGCGATGTGACGCGGCAGGCCCTTGCCGCGCTGGGCGAGCGGGTTTGAGCGCCAGGCCCTGCCAACGGCGAGGGTCCAGGAGGGCTTTGCCCTCCTGGACCCTTTTGTTCAGGAACGTGCCGAATGGTCCATCAGCCCTCCATGCGGCTACGCCGCACACCGATGGGATGAAAAAAGTTTCTTCCTGGGAGGGCGCAGCCCTCCCAAACCCTCCCGCGGGCGGGGGGATGGGGAAACCCGGTTTCCCCATCCCCCTGCGCAAGGGCTGCGCCCTCACCTTCGCGCAGGCGGGGGGATGGGGGAAACCGGGTTTCCCCATGTTCACCTCAGCCGTCCATGCGGCTGCGCCGCACAACGCCGCGATGAACATCGCCTGGGAGCGCGGGCGGCCCGCCCTCGTCGCGTCTCCGTGGGTAAGGTGACTGCCCCCTCCCCAGCCCTCCCCCCGCTGGGGGGAGGGAGTCCGGCTCCTCCCCCCAGCGGGGGGAGGTTAGGAGGTGGGTTCAGCGCCGCATGCGCGTAGGTGAGCAGCCTATGTTCACGGTAGCCGTCCATGCGGCTCCGCCGCACCCCGACGGGATGAACATCCTTCCTGGGAGGGCGCAGCCCTCCCAGACCCCCCCACCGGGTGGGGGTCTGGGGCAACCCGGTTGCCCCAGACCCCTGCGCACGGGCGGCGCCCGCCCAAACCCTCCTGCAGGCGGGGGAATGGGGAAACCGGGTTTCCCCATGGTCACGTTAGCGTGCGGCGCGAACGAAGCGCCGCACGCGTTCGACATCGACCGGATTGGCGATCTCGCCGTCAACCTTGATGCTGCTGCCCACGATGACGCCATCGGCGATGGCCATGAACGCGCCGATGTTGCGTTCGTCGGTTCCGCTGCCGAGGAGCAGGGGCATGTCACCGGCCAGCCGCCGGGCCTCGCGCACCTTCTCCACATCCGGAGCGTCGCCGGTCATGCGGCCGGAGACGATCAGCGCATCGGCGCCGAAAAAGCGTGTCCACTTGATATGCGTGGCGAGGTCAATGCCCGGAAAGCGCACCGAATGTTTCTTGTCCACGTCGGCGAACATCTTGATATGCTCCGCGTGCAGTTCCTTGCGGCGCCGCAGCAGATCGGCGGCGCAGCCCTCGTCCCAACTGCCCGCGTCCCATACCCCCGCGCCGGTGAACATGCAGACGCGGATGAAGCTGGCCCCGGCCGCAATGGCGATGCCGAGCAGGGCGACCCCGCCGTTATGCACCAGGTTGATGCCCAGGGGAAGCTCCGGCACGGCTTCGCGCACCGCGTGGGCCACAACGGCATGCGCGGCGATGCTCTCGGGTTGCAGGTGCGGCCCGGCGCGGAAGGGGATGTCCCACATATTCTCGACAATCAGCCCGTGGCAGCCGCCTTCAGCCAGGGCAGTGGCGTCACGCACGGCGTGCTCGATGATCGGCCCCATCCCGTAGCCCGTGTAGCCTGGGGCGCCGGGCAAGGGCCAGCAGTGCACCATGCCGATCACCGGTTTCGCAACGCCGAAGATCGACCGTAGATCGCGGATACGCAGCGCATCCAGACGCTCCTTCCAGGGTGGGGCCATACGGTGCTCCTTTCTCAATAACCATTCAGCCGTCCATGCGGCTCCGCCGCACCCCGACGGGATGAACATCCTTCCTGGGAGGGCGTCGTCCTCCCAGACCCTCCCACCGGACGGGGAAATGGGGAAACCGGGTTTCCCCATGCCCCTGCGGGGCGGGGGCGTGGGGAAACCCGGTTTCCCCACCCTCCTCTTCGAGAGCCTATGTTCACGTTAGCAGGGCTATTCTGTTCCGCCCGGGGCGGACCCTCCCGGCTCGTCTCCAGGCGGATCTTCATACCGGGTGCAAGTTGCTTGCCATGGTCATATCTTTTTATGATGACGCTGCGTTTATATTAGGTAGACAGGGTTCACATCTACGGTACCGTTGGCGGGGCGCGAGGAGGCTGCGCCTCCTGCAACCTCTCAGGCAGGGGCGCGGGGAAACCCGGGTCTCCCCCTCCCGCAGCAGGTAGTCGCACGGGCGCGCGGGATCCGCGGGGAGTTCTTGTTCAAGAAGTTACCAGGAGGTGATGCAGCGAATGATCCAGCCGGGCGGCAATCTCGGCCAGGGTCGGGATGGCTTCAGCGGCGCCGTAGCGACCGGCGGTCAGGGCGCCCATCACGTTGCCAATCGCGGCACTGCCGGGCAGATCGGCCCCCCGTAGCAAGGCCCATGCGAAACCCGCGGCGAAGGCATCGCCGCAGCCGTTGGTGTCGACAACCGTAACGGCCGGAGGCAAGACGTTCAGACGGGTGGCGCCTTCTCCCACACTGCATCCCTGGGCGCCACGCTTGACGGCAACGTGCCGCACACCGGCAAGCAAGAGTTCGTCCATGGCCGGTCGCACGCTCATGCCAGGCACAAGCGCTCGCAGTTCATCTTCGTTCAACGTCAACAACCAGAGCCGCGGAAGCAGGGCGAGCACCAGCCGGCGCGCCGCCCGGATGGTCGGCAGACAGAGATCCAGCGCGATAGGAACGCCCCGCGCGTCAGCCAGATCCATGGCCCGCACCGCCGTCGCCCGTTGCGGCCCCTCCAGCAAGGCGTGACCGCACACGAAGAGCAGGTCACAACGTTCCAGCATCATCGTCTCGATCGCTGTGGGATCGCAGCGCACATTCGCGCCCCGGTAACTTACAAAGGTGCGTTGCCCACCCGGGCTGACCACCACGCCGCACAGACCGGTCGGCGCGTCCTGGTCGCGCTGGACGTGGCGCATGTCGAGGCCGGCCCGGCGCGCCGCGCCCAGGGCGATCTCCGCCGCCGGGTCATTGCCCACCCGGGCGATCAGGCGCGCGGTTGCTCCCAGGCGCGTAAACGCCACCGCAACGTTGAGCCCGGTGCCGCCACCGTGCCAGTGCAGACCGTCGGCAGGCACATCAGCGCCTTCTTCGGGGTAAAATGGTACAGTGAAGGTCAGGTCGGCGTTCAGATCACCGATGATCGCAATGGTGAATGCAGATGTGATCGGCATAGCAGATGATGTGCGTACGTGTTCGCATGTTTCCTGGGAGCGAGGGCAGTTTGCCCGCAGAGACGCGACGCGGGCGGGACGCCCGCGCTCCCAGGCGCGGGTGTTACCCCGGGTGTGAACGGTTACAGGATGTGCTTTCGCTTGCCACGTCCAGGGAGTGTAGTGTACAATTTCCATTCACTGTCGGCAACCTCTGGCTGGCATCGCAGAGGCGCCTGAGCGAATCCGCTGCCGCGCCATTGCTGTCGGTTACCACTCGCTGACTGACCCCCGGCCAGAGGTGCCAGGAAAGCTATGGAAGAGATTCTCATTATTGACGATAGTGAGCAGATTGCCAGCCTGCTGGCGAACCATGTCCTCCCGGAATTGGGCTTCACGGCCATTGTTGCGCACACCGGGCGCCAGGGGTTGCAACGTATCCGCGCGCGCCTTCCCGACCTGATCTTGCTCGATCTGCAACTTCCCGATATGAGCGGTCTCGACTTGCTACGCATGCTTGCCCAGGAGGGTCACGACGTTCCTGTGATCCTGATGACCGCTCACGGCTCCGAGAGCATCGCCGTGGAGGCCTTCCGCCTGGGGGCGCGGAACTACCTGATCAAGCCCTTCTCCGACATCGAGGCCCGCGCCGTCATTGACCAGGCGCTGCGCGAGCGCCGCCTGCGCCGGGATAAGGAACGCCTGACTGCCTCGCTCCAGCAACGGGTCCAGGAGTTGACCGTGCTCTACCGCATCGGTAAGTCGGTCACCGGTCTGATGGATCAGGAGCAGTTGCTCCAGCGCATCGTCGAGGCTGGCGTGTTCATCACGCAGGCCGAAGAGGGTTTTCTTCTCCTGCACGACGAGACCCAGCAGGAACTCTACCTCCGCGCGGCGAAGAACCTCGGCGAACAGCGCGCCCAGAGCCTGCGCGTCCCCATTGATGATTCCCTCGCCGGGCAGGTCTTCCGCACCGGCAAGCCGGTGCGCCTCGACCAGTCACGCGCCGGGGCGGCGCTCAAAGTGAAAACGGGCTTTCTGGTGCGGGCCATTCTGCAGGTGCCCCTGATGCTCGGCACGAAGGTGAAGGGCGTCCTGGCGGTTGATAATCGCGTCGCCGATCGCACCTTCTCCGAGAATGACGAGTACCTCCTGGCGACCCTCGCCGACTATGCCGCCATTGCTATCGAAAATGCCCGGCTCTATGAGCAGGTGAAGCTGTCGGAACAACGCTACCGCGATCTGTTCGCCAATGCCTATGATTTGATCTTCATACTTAATCAAACGTTGACGATCACAACGATTAACAAAGTCGGCGAACAACTCACCGGGTATAGTCTGGCCGAGCTGGTTGGGCGCCCCCTGCGCGCGCTCTGCGCCCCCGAGTCATGGGCCAGCGCCGAACCGTATCTGCGTGAGTTGCTCGCCGGGCGCAGCGTTGCCCCGTTTGAACTCGAACTGGTGCGCCGTGATGGCGAGCCGGTGTATCTCGAGGTCTCGGCCCAGGGGATCCAGAACGGCGTCGGGTTCAAAGGGGTGCACTGCATCGCCCGTAACCTGACCGAGCGCCGCCGCCTTGAGCAACAGCTCCTGCAGTCAGAGAAGCTCTCGGCCATCGGCCAACTGGTGGCCGGCGTGGCCCATGAATTGAACAATCCCCTCACCAGCGTCAGCGGGTACGCCCAGCTCTTGCTGCGCGATGAACGCCTGCCCCCCGAGCCGCGCCAGGATCTCGAACAGATCTACCAGCAGGCCGAACGGGCTGCAAAAATCGTCCAGAACTTGTTGATCTTTGCCCGCGAGCATAAACCCGAGCGGACGATCGGCTCGGTCAATGAGGCCCTCCGCCGCGCCCTCGCCCTCCAGCAGTACCAGTTGCGGGTTGACAACATCGGGGTCAGGCTGGAGCTCGATCCAGCGCTGCCCCCCACGACCGCCGATTTCCATCAGCTCCAACAGGTCTTTTTGAACCTGATCACCAACGCGCGCCATGCTATGGTCCAGAAAGGCGCTCCGGGCACGCTGACCCTGCGCACCAGTCTCGAACAGCGCCCCGCTGGCGATGCGCACATCCGTATCGAGGTGATCGATACCGGCGTGGGCATTCGCGAACGTGATCTGCAGAAGATTTTCAATCCATTTTTTACTACCAAGCCGGTGGGTCAGGGAACTGGCCTGGGTCTGTCGATTTGCTTCGGGATCATCAAGGAGCACGAAGGCCAGATCTGGGCCGAGAGCCAGCTCGGCGTCGGGACGTGTGTCGTGGTCACGCTGCCGGTGCGCGAGGCGCCGGCTGAGCGCGCGCCAGAGGTCATCCCCGCCGGTGAGGCTGCGGAGCCGCTCGCAAGCCTGCGGGTGCTGGTAGTGGATGATGAAGAGCCGCTTGGGGCTTTGCTCGAGCGTATGCTTCGGCGCCTTGGCCACCGCCCGACCGTCGTTGGTAGCGGCGAGGCGGCGCTGGAGATGGTAGAACGTGAAGGGTTTGATGTCGTGCTCTGCGATGTGAAGATGCCCGGTCTGAACGGCTTCGATCTGCTCGGCGCCCTTCGAGCGCGGAACCCCGATCTCGCAGAACGCCTGATCTTCGTGAGCGGCGATACGCTGAGCCACGCTACCCGCGCCACCCTCGAGCAAAACGGGAACCTGTTCCTGGCAAAGCCCTTTTCTTTTGAGCAGGTTCGGCACATCCTCAATCTGATGCTCAAACGGCGTTCCATCGGTTCCCAGAAATTCTAACGTGAAACTAGACTGCTGGAGCAGGGGTGTGGGGAAACCAGGTTTCCCCACGCCCCTGCCCGCGGGAGGGCTTTGCCCTCAAGCGGGGTATAGGGAAACCGGGTTTCCCCATGCCTCCGCCCGCGGGAGGGTGTGGGAGGGCGCAGCCCTCGAGCAGGGGGATGGGGAACCCGGGTTTCCCCATCCCCCCATTTGCATCGGGCGTCGCGCCGCCCGGCGGCATAGACGGCTACCGTGAACATAGGCTGCTGGAGCAGGGGCATGGGGAAACCGGGTTTCCCCATGCCCCCACCCGCGGGAGGGTCTGGGAAGGCGCAGCCCTCCCAGGAACAACCTTTTTTCATTGCGGCGTTGTGCGGCGCAGCCGCATGGACGGCTACCGTGAACATAGGCTGCTCACCTACGCGCATGCGGCGCTGACCCCCTCCTAACCTCCCCCCGCTGGGGGGAGGAGCCGGACTCCCTCCCCCCAGCGGACTCTGTTGGTTAAAGGGTTTCTTAACTGGCCAACTCCGGCGCGTGGTGGCATCATGGGGTCTCGTAGCTGGGGTTTACGTTCAGTATCCTGGAGGTGTGGCGATGACCTTCCACGCGCATCCGGTTCCGCCTGTTCCTGACGCCACCGCTGCGGCAACCCTCGCCGCTTTTCCCAATGGCAATCCCTACGTCAGCCTGCGCGAGGAGCTCGGCACTCTCTTCACCGATGAGCTGTTCGCCGACTGGTTTGCACCTGTCGGCGCCCCTGTCGAGATCGCACCCTGGCGCCTGGCTCTCGTACTGGTCCTCCAAGAGCTTGAACTCCTCTCTGACCGTCAGGCCGCTGACAACGTGCGCCGCTGCCTCGACTGGAAGTACCTGCTCAGCCTGGAACTGACTGACCCTGGCTTTGACTATAGCCTGCTCCACGACTTTCGTGACCGCATCCTGGCCAACCAGGCTGAGCAGCAGTTGCTCGATGCCCTTTTGAACGCCTTCAAGGCTCGTGGGCTGCTCAAGGCCCGGGGCCGACAGCGTACTGATGCGACCCACGTCCTCGCCAACGTCCGCACGCTCAACCGCATTGAATGTGTGGGCGAGACCTTGCGCCATGCTTTGGAGGTTCTGGCGACGGTTGCCCCAGCTTGGCTTCAGCCCCTCATTAAGCCCGAATGGCTCGACCGCTATGGGCTGCGCGTGGACGAGTTCCGCTTGCCCAGCAAGCCTGCTGAACGCATCGCGATGGCTGAAACCATCGGACAGGATGGGCGTGCCCTGCTCAGCGCCCTGTATGCGCCTGAAACCCCGACCTGGATGCGGGCCATCCCAGCCGTCGAAACCCTGCGCCAGGTATGGGTTCAACAGTTTGTCACCATCGATCAGCGCTTCCAGTTTCGGGCTGACGACAATCTGCCGCCCAATGCCCAGCAAATTGTCTCGCCCTTTGACCCTGAGGCGCGCTGGAGCAGGAAACGCTCGATGCATTGGACCGGCTACAAGGTTCATCTGACCGAGACGGCCGACGATGACGCGCCCCACCTGATCACCCACGTGGCGACGACGCCGGCGACAACTCAGGATGTCGACCTGACGACAGCGATACACGCCGACTTGGCAGAACGAAACCTGCTGCCGGCAGAGCATATCGTCGATGCCGCCTATGTCTCCTCGGACGTAGTGGTGAGTAGTCGCACAACGCGAGATATAGAGGTGGTTGGCCCGGTCCCGCCAGATACAAGCTGGCAGGCGCGGGAGAAGACAGGCGATGACGTCGCGCAATTTGTGGTGGACTGGGAGGCGCAGCGGGTGCGATGTCCGAATGGGAAGACCAGCACAGTCTGGCGGCCAGGCGATGATGGGCGCGGACAGCCGGTGATCAGGGTCTGGTTCGATATGCCCGATTGCGCCGCGTGCGCGGCTCGGCCAAGCTGCACCAAGTCGGAGGTGCGACCGCGGATCCTGAAGCTTCGTCCGCAAGCACAACACGACGCGTTGCAAGCGGTACGGCAGGCCCAGCATACGGACGACTTCAAGCAGCGCTACGCCAGAAGAGCGGGGGTCGAGGGCACGATAGCCCAGGGAACCGGCCGGTTTGGGCTGCGGCGTACACCGTATCGAGGACTGGCGAAAACGCACCTGCATCACATCCTCGTCGCGATTGCCATCAATCTGACCCGTTTTGTGGCTTGGCTAGACGACACGCCGAGGCCTGGCCCTTACCCTCGCCGTTCGCGCTTCGCCGCCCTTGCCGCAGCCTGCTCACCGTGATGTGTCAAGAAACCCTTTAACCAACAGAGTCCTGAAGGACAATGGGTAGCGGAGTCATTTCTCAACGACCATAACCCAACGGTATATTTGCGCCCCACCACCCATTTCGTGGTACGATAGGGGCATGTCCAACACCGCTCTGCGCGGTGAGTTGCGAGCGGCCAGGAGCGGGCCGGGGCGCCTGATCGCTCTGGCCCGTCGCTACGCCGCGGCCCTCACCCTCATGCTCATCATGCTGATCGCGCTCGAGGTGGCGCTGCGCGCCCTGCGGGTGCCGGTCTACCTGGTGCCGCCGCCCTCGCGGGTGCTGGCGCGCCTGCTCGCCCCGGGGGACCTGCCGGGCCACGCCGCAACCACCGCCGCCGCGGCCATCGCCGGGCTGGCCGCCGGAACAGTGGCCGGCTTCGGCCTGGCGGTGGCCTTCGTGCACCTGCGGCTGCTTGAAGACGCCCTCTACCCCTGGGTGCTGGTCTCGCAGGCCGTGCCCGCCGCGGCCCTGGCCCCCCTGCTGACCATCTGGCTCGGCGACGGCCTGGCCCCCCGCGCGGCTATGGCCGCCCTCTTCGCCTTCTTCCCCATCCTGGTCGCCACCACCCGCGGCCTGCGTGACGTCACCCCCGAACAACTGGCCCTGATGCGCGCCTGGGGCGCCACACCCTGGCAGACCTTCCGCTGCCTGCGGCTGCCCGCGTCGCTGCCGGCGCTCTTCAGCGGCCTGAAGATCGCCGCCGCCCTGGCCGTGGTCGGCGCGATTGTGAGCGAACTCGCCGGCAGCGGGCGCGGGCTGGGCTTCGTGGTCAGCGTGGCCGCCTACCACCTGCGCACCGACCAGATCTTCGCCGCGGTGCTCATCGCCGCGGCGATCAGCCTGGGGTTGCACGGTCTCCTGGTGCTGGCCGAGCGCTTTATCATCTTCTGGCGACGGCCGGGGTAGGGAGGTATTGTATTGTCTCCTGGGGCAGGTGTATGGGGAAACCTGGTTTCCCCATCCCCTCACCCGGTGGGAGGGTCTGGGAGGGCCGTGCCCTCCCAGGAACAACCTTTTTCCATCCCGTCGTTGTGCGGCGGAGCCGCTCACAAAAAAGGCCACATATGCGCACACTCACTCACATCCTGCTCCTCGCCATCACCCTGGCGGCGTGCGCTGCGCCGCCGCCGCAGCCGACGCCGCCCGCCGCCGGCCCCGAGCAACCCCGCGTGAGCATGCGCCTGCAGTGGTTCCCCCAGTTCCAGTTCGCCGGATACATCGTCGCCAGGGTCAAGGGCTACTACGACGAGGCCGGTCTCGAGGTCACGCTCAACCCCGGCGGGCCGGACCTGGTGCCCCTGCCGCTGGTGGCCGCCGGGCGCGACGCCTTCGGCAGCACCGGCGCCGACACGGTGCTGATCGCCCGCGAGCAGGAGATTGACGTCGTGGCCCTGGCCACCTGGTTCCAGACCAGCCCGGTGGGGTTCATGGTCCACGCCGACGGGGGCATCAGCGGCCCGCAGGACTTTCCGGGCCGCACCATCGGCATGTTCTACGGCGACAATGTCGAGACCGAGTACCGCGCCCTGCTCGCCGCCGCGGGCATCCCCCGCGAGGCGGTGCGCGAGATCCCCGGCGACTACAGCCTGGCGCCCTTCCTGGAGCGCCGGGTGGACATCTGGCCGGTCTATGTGACCGACCAGCCCAACACCGCCCGGCGCGCCGGCGCCGACGTGCGCCTGATCCTGGCCCGCGACTACGGCGTGCAGTTGATGGGCGACGTGCTCTTCACCACCGGGCGCTTCCTGCGCGAGAACCCGCGCACGGTGCGGGCCTTCGTCGAGGCCACCCTGCGCGGCTGGGCCGACGCCCTCGCCGACCCCGACGGCGCGGTCGAGCTGATCCTGGCCTACAACCCCGAACTGGAGCGCGAGCAACTGGCCTTCGAGGCCGCCGAGACGATCGCGCTGATCCGCTACGGCCCCGGCGAGCGCTGCCCGGGCATCAACGACCC
>DAOTYR010000076.1:0-12112 GCA_034434655.1 Chloroflexaceae bacterium | reverse complement strand
AGCGCCGCCGCGCCCAGAGCGGCAATGATCAGCGCCACCCCGATGAGCGGCAGGCCGCGTGGGGCCGCGGCCTGCCCGCGCCCCGGCGCCGGCATGCCGACCGGGGCGCGGCTCGTCTCCAGCCCCTCGTCAAGCTCGTCGAGCAGGTCGCGGTTGTCGCGGGGCGCGAGGCCGCTCGCCGCCTCGGCGGCGTCCTCGCCGAAGGCGCTGGTCAGCGGGCGCTGCGGCGGGCTGGTGTAGGCTGCCGGCGTTGGCTCGAAGCGCTCCCAACCGAATCCGGGGAAGTAGACCTCGGGCCAACTGTGGGCCACGCTCTCCCGCACCACGTAGACTCCCCGTTCGGCATCGAACTCGCCCCCGGCGTAGCCGCGTACCCAGCGGGCGGGAATGCCCTGCGAGCGTAGCATCACTACCATCGCCGAGGCGAAATAGTCGCAGTAGCCCTCGCGTTGCTCGAAAAGGAACCAGTCTACCAGATCTCTGCCGACGGGCGGCGTGGCGATGTTCTCGTTGTAGCGCAAGGTGCGCAGGTAGTCTTGCATGACCACGGCCTGATCGTAGGCGGTGCGCGCGCCGGCCTCGCTCACCAGTCCGGAGGCCAGCTCGCGGGTGCGCGGGGTGACGCTGTCGGGCAGATACAGGTACCGCTCGCGCACCCAGCGGGGGTACTCGTCGCCGGCGGCGCGCAGGCTGCTGATGTCGGCGAAGGAGACCAGAGCGGTCACGCTGTAGGTTGTCCCGGCGCTGAGACGCTCGCGGGCGACGATGAGGGCGTTATCGTCGAAATTGGGCCGGGCGCCGCCGCTCTCGTCGAGGAGGTAGCTATGCTCCACCAGCACCGGCAGACTGACGCTCTGCGGCGCGCCGCCGACCACCACCAGGTCATCCAGGCGATCCTTCGCCAGGGTTACGGTCTGGGTGATCGCGCGGCGCCCGCGCACCTCGGCGAGGGGCAGGGGTTCGCCAGGGGCGCGGGGGGTGCGGGCCTGTTCGGGGGCGGCGGCGCCGAGGGTGGCGCGGGCCTGTTCGCCAACGGTGTTCTCCCACCCGGCGCCGTCGTAGCGGTCGAAGGCCACGGCGCGCCAGTACTCGTAGCGCGTCGATCGCACGGTCATCACCACCTCGTCGCCAAGGCGCCGCGCCCCGCCCAGGGCCGCCCCACGCGAGGTAAAGGCCCCGCTGCCGGCCCCCGGCGGGGCGCTGATGGTGCTGAACATGTCTTCCCACTGCTCACGGGCGATGCGGACGGGGCTGCTCAACAGCGTCCAGGTGCGCGTGGCGCGATCGACCGATACGCTGCCGGGCAACAGGGCGGTGAGGGCGATAAGCGCGGCGCAGACCAGCGTCGCTGACCAGAGGGCGCGCAGCGGCAACCGATCGGGGTACTCGATCCGCCAGGCGTCCCAGAGGGCCTGGCGCTGGCGCACGTTCTGATAGGCCAGCAGGAGCAGCGCGGCTCCCAGGAAGACGAAGAAGGCCGTCGTCGGCTTGGGCAGCACATAGGTGTAATTGACCAGGGCGATGGTCGCGTTCATCATAATCGGGCGCCAGACCTGGCCCTCGCGGAGCACCGCCCAGGCCGTGCCGTAGGCCAGGCCCCAGCAGAGCAGGCAGAGGACCAGCACGTAGAGGACGATGTCCTCGCCGCGCCCGCCGGAACCGATCACGCGCCCCCAGATCAGCCCGCGAATGAGCAGGTCGGTAGCCCGGTCGCGCCAGGTGAGCAGGCGCTCGTCGAGCAGGGGCGCCAGGGCGTGCACCACCCAGGTGAGCGCCAGGGCCGCGCTGAGGAGGTGGGCGAGCCAGCGGGGCAGCCAGCGCAGCCCGGCGAAGACGACGCCGCACAGCAGGCCCACGAGGGCCATGGGCCGCAGCGCCTCCAGCCCGGGGGCCCAGCCCGACACCGAAAGCGCGTATACGACCGAGCCGGTCATGATCAGGATGAGCAGCGCACCGGTGAGCAGCGCGCCCAGGGTATGCGCCCGGCCCGGCGCGGGGGATGCATAGGTTCTGGCTGCCATAGGTGAGTGGCTCTGCACAATGGCTGTTGGGAGGGGATGGGGAACGCGGGTTGCTCCATCCGCCGGCCCGCTCAGGCCAGCGCCCGCGGCCCCACCGCCGGTCAGAGAGGCGGGGAATGCGGGTTGCCCCTTCCCCCGGCCCACTCAGGCCAGCGCCGGCGGCGCCGGTGGACGCGAGATGCCGCAATCCAGCAGAGCGCTACCGGCGCGGCTCGCCGAAGGCAAACAGGCGCTCCGCGTTCGCCCACACCCGGGCGGCCACCTGGGCCAGCGGCTCGTCGCGCAGGGCGGCGAGCCGCTCGGCGACCAGGCGCACGTAGGCGGGTTCATTGCGCTGACCGCGGTAGGGGTTGGGGGACAGATAGGGGCTGTCGGTTTCGGTCAGCAGCATAGCGAGCGGCGCCCGCCGCGCGACCTCGTGCAGCGCGGTGGCTCTGGCGTAGGTCAGGGTGCCGGTGAACGAAAGCATGAAGCCAATATCGAGACAGGCCTGGGCGTAGTCCCAATCGCCGGAGAAGGCGTGCATCACCCCGCTCTGGCCGCGGGCCGCGTCGGCGAGGATGCGCAACGTATCGGCCTGCGCGTCGCGGCTGTGGATCACCACCGGCAAGCCCAGATCGCGGGCGAGGGCGAGCTGGGCGCGAAAGACCTCTTCCTGGGTCGCGGGAGGAACCCGCATCCAGTGGTAGTCGAGGCCAATCTCGCCGATGGCGACCACCTTCGGATGCGCGGCCAGGGCGCGCACCTGTTCGAGGTAGTCCGGCGCGGTCTCATGGATGTGATTGGGCTGGAGGCCAACCACGGCGTAGATGGCGGGATGGCGTTCGGCCAGATCCACCGCGGCGCGGGAGGAGGGCAGGTCGTAGCCGATCTCGATCACACGGGCCACGCCGGCGGTATGGGCGCGGGCGATCACCGCGTCACGGTCGTCGTCGAACTGGCTCATCGCCAGGTGGGCGTGCGTATCAATGAACAGTGGCGCGTCACTCATAGCGCTGGCATTGTAGCATATCGGGGCGCTCCGCCGGGGCCAGGGGAAGGGGGTCCGGGCGTTCCCTGAGATGCGGCTGCGCCACACACCTATGGGATGAACATACGGTTGTTCCTGGGAGGTCTGCGCCCACCCACACCCTCCCACCGGGTGAGCGGATGGGGAAACCGGGTTGCCCCATACCCCTGCTCAAGCGGCAATCCGTTGCAACGACGGTGACGGCCCCCCTCCCCAGCCCTCCCCCCGCTGGGGGGAGGGAGTCCGGCGCCTCCCCCCAGCGGAAGGAGGAGCGGCACTCCTGTCGCCACCCGGTGGGAGGGTTTGGGAGGGCTACGCCCTCCCAAGAAGAATCTTCTGTTCATTCCCCTTCGTGTGCGGCGGAGCCGCATGGAGGGCTAAATCCGCCCGCGACCCGGAGGGTCGGCTGTCATCTGGAACGCAGCCATGCAGGTGGAGAAAGGACGGAAGCGTTGTACAATGAAGGGCGTATAAGCGAAGCCGGCGACAGCATAAGCCTACAATGAGCGTAGGATCAGGAAGGTAACCGGGATGGCCCGTCGAAACGGTAGCCAGGAGTTCGCGGTGATCGGCCTGGGGCGCTTCGGCAGCGCCGTGGCCCTCAACCTGATCGAGCGCGGCTACACGGTGCTGGGGATCGACCGCGATCCCGAAATCGTCCAGAAACTGGCCGACCGTATCACCCAGATCGTGGCCCTGGACTCCACCAACGAAGATGCCCTGCGGGCAGTGGACATCACCTCGTTCGAGACCGTGGTGGTCGCCATCGGCACGCACTTCGAAAACAACCTGATGACCACCGTAACGCTGAAGAGCATGGGCGTGAACCGGGTGGTCTGCAAGGCAGTGAGCGAGCGCCAGCAGCAGATCCTGCTGCGGGTCGGCGCGGACCAGGTGGTGCTCCCTGAACACGAGGCGGGCGCGCGGCTGGCCTGGCGCCTGGCCGAGCCGCGGGTGCTCGATCATCTCGACCTGGGGTCGGGCTTCAGCGTGGCTGAGGTGCGCGTGCCGAACTGGCTGGTGGGCCAATCGCTGATGACCAGCGGGCTGCGCAAACGTTTCGGCATCAACGTGCTGGCGATCAAGCGCGGCGCGCAGATGTTCGTCTCGCCCTCCGCCGATATGGTCTTCGCCCGCGATGATATGATCCTGGTGATCGGTTCGGATCAATCTATCAGCAGTTTTTGCCACCAGGCCAGATAAATGCGCATCGCTCCAGATCAGATGGCGCGCTCAGGACGTGCGCGGGCCGGCTCAACCCGGCGACCGCTACGCCCGGCGCCGCGCATTGTGGGCGGGCTGGCCCTGCTGGTCACCCTGGGCACCATGTTGCTGATGCTGCCGATTTCGAGCGGCGAGCGACCCCTGGCCTGGAACGACGCCCTCTTCACCGCCGTCTCGGCCTTGAGTGTCACGGGACTCTCGACGATCACCGTCTCACAGCAACTCTCGCCGATAGGTCAGGTTCTGCTGTTGACGGGCATTCAGATCGGCGGGGTCGGTTTCATGGTCGTAGCGGTAGTCATTCAGCGGCTGCTGGGGCGGCGCATCGGCCTGACCGAGCGCGTGGCGCTGAGCGACTCGCTGGGCCTGCTCTCACCCGAGGCGATCGTTTCGCTCACCAAGCGGGTGCTGGCCACGGTGCTGGCGTTCGAGAGCCTGGGGGCGCTGCTGCTCTACCTGCACTGGCGCGCCGACGAGCGCCTGAGCGAGGGCCAGGCGCTCTTCTTCGCCATCTTCCACGCCGTCTCGGCCTTCTGCAATGCCGGTTTCGACCTCTTCACCGGCACTCCTGGCTTCCCCGAGGGCATTCCCCGCGACAATCTCACCCTGGCGATCATGGGCACGCTGATCTTCGTCGGTGGATTGGGCATTCCCGTCATCGCCGACCTGCTGATGTACTACCGTGAGCGCCGGCTGTCGCTGCATACGCGCCTCACGCTGATCGTGGTCTCCTTCCTGGTGGTGAGCGGCACGCTAGGCTTCTGGTTGGCCGAGATCCGCAGCACCGGCGCCCTGACCGGAGAGAACCCCCTGCGCGCCCTGCTGATCTGCCTGTTCCAGTCGGTGTCGGCCCGCACCGCCGGCTTCGTGGGCATAGCCCACTTCGACGAACTGACCGCCCCGAGCCAGTTGCTCATGGTCACCCTGATGTTCATCGGCTGCGCCCCGGCCTCGATGGGGGGCGGCATTACCACCGGCACATTCGCGATTATGACCATCTCGCTGTGGAGCTACGCCCGGGGGCTGCCCACGGCGCAGTTCGGCGGGCGCTCCCTGGCCGCCGGCACCACGCGCAAGGCGGGCGCGGTGTTGACCGTCAGCCTCTTGATCACCCTGCTGGCATCGTGGCTGATAGCGATGACCCACGACGCGCCCCTGGAGCCGGTGGTCTTCGAGGTGGTCTCGGCCTTCGCCACCTGCGGCCTGAGCCTGGGCCTGACCACGCAGTTGAACCTCTTCGGGCAACTGGTGATCTGCCTGGTGATGTTCTGGGGGCGCCTGGGCGCGCTGACGATCGTCGTCGCCATCGCCGGCCAGCAACAGCGCACGCAACTGGTGCAGTATCCAGAGGAGCAGATTCTGATAGGATAGGGAAGGCCCGGCGGGGCCTGCGGCTCCCGCGCCCTGCGGTTCGCGAGCCGCTTCCGCCGGATGAACAAGGTTGTTCCCGGGAGGGCGCAGCCCGCCCAGACCCTCCCACCGGGTGGGGGTGTATGGGGAAACATGGTTTCCCCATCCCCCTGCTCGAGGGCTGCGCCCTCCCAAACCCTCCCGCGGGCGGAGGTATGGGGAAACCAGGTTCCCCCCATCCCCCTGCGTGAGGACCAGGCCCTCCCACGGGCAGGGGTGTGGGGAAACCTGGTTTCCCCACACCCCTGCTCCAGCAGCCTATGTTCACGTCAGGAGAGTAAAGAAAGGTGATACCGGTGAGCGAAAGCGTCTATGATGTGGTGATCATCGGCTCGGGGCCGGGCGGTTATGTCGCGGCGGTGCGGGCCAGCCAGTTAGGTATGCGCGTGGCGCTGGTCGAGTCGGGGCCGCTCGGCGGCGTGTGCCTGAACGTCGGCTGTATTCCCACCAAGGCCTTGCTGCACAGCGCCGACCTGCTCGATGAGGTGCGCGACGGGAAACGCTTCGGCATTGGCGTCGAGGGCCTCAGCTTCGACCTCGGGGGGGCCATGAAGCACAAAGATGCCGTGGTCAAGGCCAGCACCGACGGCGTGGGCTACCTGATGAAGAAGCACAAGGTCGAGGTGGTGGCCGGGTGGGGCCGCCTGGCGGGGCGCGGCCAGGTGCACGCGCGCCTGAACGACGGCGGCGAGCGCACCCTGACCGGCAAGCAGATCATCGTCGCGACCGGAGCGCGCCCGCGGCCCTTCCCCGGCGTGGAGTTCGATGGACAGCGGGTGCTCTCCTCCACCGACGCGCTGCGGCTCACCGCGGTGCCGAAGAGCCTGCTGGCAATCGGCGCCGGGGCGATCGGGGTCGAGTTCGCCTCGATGTACCGCGCCTTCGGCGCCGAGGTGACCCTGGTGGAGGCGCTGCCGCGGATCGTGCCCAACGAAGATGAAGAGGTCTCCGCCGAACTGGCCAGGGCGTTCCAGCGCCGGGGGATCAAGACGCTGGCCGGCGCGCGCGTGGAGAGCATTGACGCCGGGGGCGAGCAGGTGGTGGTGACGCTGACCGATGCCGGGGGCAAGGCGCAGCAGATCGCCGTGGAGAAACTCCTGGTCGCCATCGGCATCGCGCCGAACACTGAGAACATCGGCCTGGAGGAGGCCGGTGTGCGGCGCAACCCCCGCGGGTTCATCGAAACCGACGGCTACATGCGCGCCGCCGATGGGATCTACGCGATCGGCGACTGCGTGGCCGCCACGCCCTGGCTGGCCCATAAGGCCAGCGCCGAGGGCGTGCTGGCGGTGGAACATATCGCCGGGCTGCACGTGACGCCGCTGGATTACCGCAAGATCCCCGCCTGCACCTACTGCAACCCCGAGATCGCCAGCGTCGGCCTGACCGAGGCCCAGGCGAAGGAGCAGGGCTACCAGGTGAAGGTGGGCCGGTTCCCCTTCTCGGCCAATGGCAAGGCGCGGGTGCTCGGCCAGAGCCGCTTCGGGTTCGCCAAACTCGTCGCCGACGAGCAGTATGGCGAGATCCTGGGCATGCACCTGATCGGCCCCCACGTCACCGAGATCATCGGCGAGGGAGGGCTGGCCCTGACCCACGAGGCCACCGGCGAGAGCCTGGCGCAGACCGTTCACGCCCATCCCACGCTGCACGAAGCCATCGGCGAGGCGGCCCACGCCCTGGTGCACGGCGCGGCGCTCAATCTGTAGGAGCGATTGGCCGCGCCAATCCCGCGGCCCTACGCCACGCCACCGATGCCCTCCGCCTCCTCGCGCATCAAGGCCCACAGGGCGGCCACATCGGCGTGGGTGGTCGGCTCGGCCCCGATGCTCACCCGGCACATCCAGCGCCCGTCGAGCACCGCCGGGGTCAGAAAGGCCGCCCCTGAAGCATTGATCCGCCCGACCCAGTCGAGGGTGTGGCGGTCGAGGGCCTCGCCTTCCAGCCCCGCCGGCTCGTGGCGCACACAGACCGTTTGCAGGTGGACGGTATTGAGCAGGCGCCACGCCGGCGTCGCGCGGACCTGTGCGGCAAGCCACTGCGCCGCGGCCAGATCGCGGCGCAGCCGGGCGCGCAAGGCTTCTGCGCCCTCCAGCCGCAGCAGGAACCAGAGCTTGAGGGCGCGGAAGCGGCGCCCCAGCGGAATGCCCCAGTCGCGGAAGTTGGTCACCGCCCCATCGGTCGCCGTCTGCAAATAGCTCGGGTTGGTGGACATCACCCGGATCAGGTGCTGTGGGTCGCGCACGTAGAAGAGCGAACAATCGAAGGCCGCGCCGAGCCATTTATGGGGGTTGAGCACCAGACTGTCGGCCCCCTCGATGCCCTGCCACATCCAGCGGCACTCGGGCAGGATGAGCGCCGAACCGGCCATGGCCGCGTCCACGTGCAGCCACAGGCCGCGCTCCTGACAGATGGCGGCAATCGGTTCGAGCGGGTCGAAACCGGTGGCGGCGGTGGTGCCCGTCGTCGCCACGACGGCGCAAGGCCGGCGACCGTAGGTCAGGTCGGCGACGATCTCGTCGGCCAGCAGATCCACGCGCATGGCGTGGCGCTCGTCGGTGGGGATGAGCCGCAGGTTGGAGCGCCCGAAGCCGGCGAGCAGCGCGGCCTTCTCCACCGAACTGTGGCTCTCGGCCGAGACGTAGACGGTCAGGGGCAACTCCTCGGCCTGCAGCCCGCCACGGCTCTGGCTGTAACTGGTGCTGCGTTCGCGAGCGCAGAGGAGCGCCACCAGGGTCGCGGTGCTGGCCGTGTCGTGAATGACCCCGCGCCACGCCTCGGAGAGGCCGAGGAGCTGGCGCATCCAGTCGGCCATGTGCTCTTCCAGCTCGGTCAGCGCCGGGCTGGCTTCCCAGTTCAGGCCAAGCTGGCCCAGCCCGGTGCTGAGCAGGTCGCCGAGGACCGAGGCCAGGGCGGCATTGGCGGGGAAGTAGCCGAAGAAGCGCGGGTGCTGCCAGTGGGAGAGACCGGGGAGGATGATACGCTCCAGGTCCTCCATCAGCGCAGCGAACGGCTCGGGGGCCTCGGGAGGCGCAGCGGGGAGCTGGGCGCGGATCGCGCCGGGGTTCACCCGCGACCAGACCGGCAGCTCGGGGAGGCGCTCGCGATAGGCGGCGATCCAGTCGATCAACGCATGGCCCGCTTGTCGAAACTCATCGGGGTGCATATGCGGTTCCTTGCTCACAAGGCGTCCATGCGGCTGCGCCGCACAACAGAGGGACGTACCAAGACCCTTGCTGGGAGGATCCAGCCCTATGATAGCCGATATTGACCGAAGGTACGCGCGCGCTTTCCGGGGGGGAGGCTGCGCCTCCCCGCACCCCTCCAGCGTCCTAACGTGAACATGGGGGAACCCGGTTCCCCCATTCCCCCGCCCGCGAGAGGGTTTGGGAGGGCTACGCCCTCGAGCAGGGGTAGGGGGAAACCGGGTTTCCCCCTACCTCAGCGGACGCGGGCCGGAGGCCCGCGCACCCAGGCCCCCACCCGCGGGCGGGTGTGGGAGGGCTGCGTCCTCCCAGGAACAACCGTATGTTCATCCCGGATGTATCGTCAAGCATCCGCCAGGGCTTGACATGCGGCGCTCCGCCTGCTATCATATAGTGTCAAGTATACACTAATTCCTCCAGCGGCCCGTCCCTTCAAGGAGGATACGATGCG
The DNA here is from genome assembly GCA_034434655.1 of Chloroflexaceae bacterium. Lineage (GTDB taxonomy): Bacteria > Chloroflexota > Chloroflexia > Chloroflexales > Chloroflexaceae > JACAEO01. The sequence continues at coordinate 2,794 of DAOTYR010000076.1, read as the reverse complement.
AGCAGAGCAGCAGCGCACGGCTGAGGGCATCCTCTTCACCGATCAGTACCAGTTGACCATGGCCCAGCTCTACTTCCGGGCCAGGCTGCACGAGCGCCCGGCTCAGTTCGACCACTTCTTCCGGCGCTACCCCGACTACGGGATGCACGCCGCTGGCTACTGCGTGGTCGCCGGGCTGGAGTGGCTGCTGAACTGGATGCAGGGAGCCCGGTTCCGTGAGGAGGATCTGGCCTACCTGCGGTCCCAGCGCACCCGCGCCGGCGCGCAGCTCTTTGCCGACGATTTTCTCGACTACCTGCGCCGTCACGGCCATTTCGAGGCCATCAGCCTCAGCGCTATTCCCGAGGGACGGGTGGTGCATCCCGGCATCCCGCTGAGCGTCGTGCGCGGCCCCCTGGCCATGGCCCAGATCCTGGAGACAGCGCTGCTCAACCAGCTCAACTACCAGACCCTCATCGCCACCAAGGCGGCGCGTATCCGTGAGGCGAGCCGGGCGAGCATGGTGCTGGAGTTCGGGCTGCGCCGGGGGCAGGACCGCGGCGCCAACGCCGGCACCCGCGCGGCGTTGATCGGCGGGGCCGATTTCACCTCCAATGTGGGCCTCTCCAGCACCATGGGTCTTCCGCCCAAAGGCACCCATGCCCACTCGCTGGTGCAGGCCTACCTGGCCCTGGGCCAGAGCGAACTCGACGCCTTCCGCGCCTTCGCCGAAGTCTACCCCGACGACTGCATCCTGCTGGTTGACACGGTGGACACCCTGGAGAGCGGCGTTCCCAACGCCATCCGGGTGTTCGAGGAGCTACGGGCGAAGGGCCACAAACCGGTAGGCATCCGCCTGGATTCGGGCGACCTGGCCTACCTGGCCATCCAGGCGGCGCTGATGCTCGATCGGGCCGGCTTCGAGGATACGGTGATCGTGCTCTCCAGCGACCTGGACGAACTGGTGATCTGGCAGATCCAGACCCAGATCGCCGCCGAGGCCGGGCGCTACGGCGCCGATGCCGACGCGATCATCCACCGGCTGGTCTACGGCGTCGGCACGCGCCTGGTCACCTCCCATGGCGAAGGCGCCCTGGGGGGCGTGTACAAACTGGTGGCGATCCACGACGGGACGGACTGGCGCCCGGCGATCAAGATCGCCGACTCGCCCGCGAAGATGACCACTCCCGGCCTCAAGCAGACCTGGCGGCTCTACGACCGGCGCGGGTTGGCGACCGCCGATATGATCTGCCTGGACGAAGAGAACCCGGCGCGGATGGAGCAGATTGTGCTGCGCCATCCCATCGAGCCATCCATGTTCCGCGTGCTCGAGCCGGCGGCGCTCTCGGCGATGGAACCCCTGCTGGTCGAGGTGCTGCGCGAGGGTCGGCTGGTGTACGAACTGCCCTCGCTGGAGGCCATGCGCGAGCGTCGCCGGGCCGACGTGGAGCGGCTCGATGCCGGCGTGCGCCGCATCGTCAACCCGCACATCTACCACGTCTCGCTCTCGCAGCGGTTGTGGGATTTGAAGCAGGAACTGCGGCAACGCCTGGAAAGCGGCGATTAGACATGGTTCAAACTCACGTGACAATCCAGCCTTCAGCTCCACGGCTCTCCAGGTCTAATGGTCTTTGAATACATAATCCGCTCTAGCCCGCGCAGGCGGGCTTCGCATTCTGTAGCCGAGGGCTTCAGCCCCACGGCCAGCCCGGCATAGCGGAGGAATTTCTCAAAGACCATCAGACCTGGTTTCAGCAGGGCTATGCGGTATAGTACGGTCTCGTGCCGAACTGCCCCCTCCCTCACCCTCCCCCGCTGGGCGAGGGAACCGGGCTCCTCCCCCCAGCGGGGGGAGGCGGGGAGGAGGGCGGAACGCTGCGAACGATGAATTTCCTACGAAATGTTCTGTCCGCCCTTAACCATGCAGGGAGACGGGGATGGAACGGACGCGCATCACCTATCGCATCGCGCCGGAGGACGCCGGGCTGCCTCTGCGCGACCTGGCAGCGCGCCTGGCCGGCGCGGCCGGCGCCACCGCGGCGGCCCGGGGCGGCGCCTGGCTCGACGGGCGCCGGGTGAGCGACGCCGACGCGCTGGTGAACGCCGGTTCGGAGCTGACGCTGCGCTTTCCACCCGCCGACGGCTATACCGAGGTGAGCATCACCGCGGAGGATCTGGCCTACGAGGACCCCTGGCTGATCGCCGTGCACAAACGCGCCGGCTGGCACGTCGGGGCCACGCCCTGGGATGCCCGCGGCAACGTCCTCGCGGCTCTGGCCCGTTACCTGGCCGCGCGTGATGGCGCGGCGCCGCCGCTGCACCTGGCCCACCGGCTCGACCGCGACACCACGGGCCTGCTGCTGGTGAGCAAGGCGCCCGCGGCCAATGCCGCGTTACAGGCCGCCTTTGCCGCGGGCGAGGTCGCCAAAACCTACCTCGGCCTTTGCGCGGGCAGGCCGGCATGGAGCGCGATTGAGCTGCGGACCGGCCACGGCCGGGCTGCGGGGGGGCGCTGGCGCCTCTACCCGCTGGAGGCCGTGAGCCAGACGCTGCCCGCGGGCGGCGGGCGCGTGCGGGAGGCCCACAGCAGCTTCCACGTGGCACGGCCCCTGGACGACGCCGCGATGGTCGTTGCCACGCCCCACACCGGACGCACCCACCAGATCCGCCTGCACCTGGCCCACCTGGGCCATCCCCTCTTCGGCGACACGCGCTACGGCGGCCCGGCCAGCTACGCCGGCCAGCCGCTGCCCGGTCATCTGCTGCATGCCGCCGAATTGCGCCTGCGGCACCCCATCACCGGCGCGATGCTCAC
>DAOTYR010000075.1:0-13715 GCA_034434655.1 Chloroflexaceae bacterium | reverse complement strand
TTACCCCGGGCATGGTTTCAGCAGGGCTATGCTGAACGCGGCGAACGGTGTTCGCCTCAGCCGTCCATGCGGCTCGCGCCGCACCCCGACGGGATGACCATCCTTCCTGGGAGGGCTGCGCCCTCCCAAACCCTCCCCCCGGGTGGGGGGATGGGGAAACCGGGTTTCCCCATCCCCCGCTCCGAGGGTTGCGGATGCGACCACATACGACATCGGGGGCGGCCTGGCCGCCCCCGACGCCTGTGGTGACCGGGATGGTCGTTATTGACAGCAGTTACGCAGTCGCCTTCGGGCGGGGAGGGGTGGAGGGCCTGCGGCCCGCCACCAACCGGTTGGTGCTCGCCCGCGGCGGGAGGGCCGTGGGCGGTTCGCCGGGCCGCCTGGCCGCCGCAGGCGGGAAAGGGGGTAGGCGGGGAGGCTGCATCTCCCCGCGCCCCTCCACCGCGCGCGTCTATTGACCTGTCCGCCGCACCAGCGGCAGGTAGATGTTGACACGGGGGTTCTCTATTCTCTCCGGTGGCGCTTCGGGCACAACCAGGGTCACCTCTACCCGATCACGCACCGCGCCGTCGAACCGCGAACGCGCCTCGACAAAGAACCGCGTGGTCGTTCCCGGCGCGACGCTGGGCGGCGCCGTCACCTGCATCTCGACCCGGAAGGTGCCCTCGCGATCCACCGGGATGGTTGACGGGGTAATCGTCAGACTCCATCCTGCAGGCAAGCCAATCGGCGCGAGGTCGAAGACATCGGCGGCGCTCCCCCGGTTGGTCACCGCCAGCCCGCTCAGGATTTGCGGACGGCCGCCGGGCTGGAGCAAGCGCACCTGCGACGCGGCCAGGCTCACCCCCGCCACCCGGCTCACCGTCAGACGATCCTCGGCATCATCGAAGATCTCCGGATCACCGACCAGGTCCACCCGCACCCGCGCGAAGCCCGGGTCGCCGGCGCGCTTCCCGTCGGGGATGAACACCCGCACCGTGACCTCGATCTCACTGCCAGGACCGAGACTCACCAGATCGGGCGCGACGGTCGCCGGCCAGCCGTTGGCCTCGGCCACGGTGAGCCGGAACAGGCCCTGCTCCACGCCGATGTTGCGCACCGTGTGCGTAAAGACCACCGTGCTGTTGGGTGGTCCTTCGCCGCTGCGATCCGGCTCAATGATCACCCCTCGCGCCGGGCCGACGGCAGTGATGTCCTCTTCTTCGTCAAGCGCCGGCGTGCCCTCGCCGACCGCGCGCACGCGCACCAGGGTGGTGTTCTGCTCGCCCCGCGCGGCGGAAGCCGGCGCTGTCACCTGTACCGTGATCGTAGCGCTCTGGCCCGGGCCAAGCGCCGGAGTAGGGCTGCCCGTCACCGCCGAACTCCAGCCAGCCGCGCTGTCGCTGGTCTCAATGATGAAGGCTGTGGTCGTGGTGCCGGTGTTGGTCACGGTATGGGTGTACGTCACCGACTCGCCGGGGTTGAGGTTGCGACGCTGCCCCGGCGACAGATCGGCAGCCGTGATGCTGGCGACACGCGCCACATCGGTGGCGCTGGCGACGGGCCCGCCATCGCGTCCCGTGGCCGTGACGGTGATCGTGGTTTCCGCGCCGGCCCCCAGACCCGCCGGAATGGCCACCTGCACGGTGATCGTTCGGGTGCCGTTGCGCGGCACATCCAGCGCCGCCGCCGGCGAGACCGTCGCCGTCCAGCCCGGCGCGCTGGAAGTCACGCTCAGGTCGAAGCTATCGGCGGCATTGCCGGTATTGGTCAGGGTATGGGTGAAGGTCAGCACCGCCCCCGGCGCGCCTTCGGCTTCGCGATTGGGCGTCAGTTCCACCCCGCGGAAGCGCTGCACGTTGACGGTGATGGTGGCCGTGGCGGTGAAATCGCTCACCGGGGGATCCTGCGCGCTGTTGTCGGCGGTCGCCGAGATCTGGATCGGATACTCGCCCGCGTCCACGCCTTGCGGCACGCTCACCTGAACCGTGAACGTGCACGTGCCGTCTGGCGCGATGGTTGGCGTATCGTCGCAGGTATTGCCGGTCGTGGTCGCCGTCCAGCCCGCCGGCCCGCTGAAGGAAGCCGGCACGTTGATCGGCACGGCGGCGTTGCCGGTATTGGTCACGGTGTTCACGAAAGTCACCGTGCCGGGCGCGGTGCGCACGTCCACCGGGTCGGGCGTTCCGGTGCCGGGGTCGATCCGCGCGGCTCCGCCGCCTGTGACCACCACGCGGGCATTGCGCGTCACCGCCGGCGGCGGGCTCGCCCCGCCGCTGGCGGCGGCGGTCACGGTGAAGTTGTAGGCTCCCTGTGACGTAGCCGAAGGCACCCGGATGGTCACGCGCACGGTGGATGCCGCGCCCGCGGCCAGGCCGGTCAGGGAGGGCGTGGCGCTCACACCCTGCACCACCAGCGGCGAGCCACCCGGCAGGGCCGGCGTTACCGTGAAGCTATCGGGCGCGTTGCCGGTGTTGGTCAGGGTGTACTCGAAGATCGCGTCGGCTCCGGCAGGCACGGTGCGGATCAGCGGATCGTCGGCGGGCAGGAACGTAAAGCTCCGCACGGTCGGGATGCTGATCACGTCGTCCACCGGATCGGTCTGTCGCGTCGTGCCCACGACACCGACGCGGAAACGGACGCGCACCTCGCCGGGGGGCGGGGTCGCGCCCGGCGTGTTGACCACGATGGTGAGCGTGGCCGTGCCCCCGGCGGGCAGACTTGTGGGAGTTAACGTGACCGCGCCAATGGACCAGCCCGCCGGCGGCGCGCCCACGAAGTTCAGACCGACGACCTCAAAATTGCCGGGCAGATCGCCGATATTGCGCACCGTATGCGTGAAGGTCACCGACGCGCCGGTGAGCGGCAGCGTCTGGGTCATCGGCGTGACCTCCGGGGTGGCAGGCTGCACGCTAGGCTGCACCGCGGTGACGGTATCGGTGACCTCGTTGGAGGAGGCGGCGCCAAACACGGCCCGCACGCCGACGCTATGGGTGGTGTTGGGCGCCGTGCCCAGGGGCACGCCTACCGTCACGCCAAACTCCACCGAACTCTGCCCACCCGCAGGCGCGGCCGGCACCGTTACCGTCGCCGGGCCGCTGGCCCACCCCAGGGACGAGGTGATCTGAATCACGTAGGTGCGTTGCACTGGGGCATTGTGGGTAAGCGTATGGGTGAAAATGGTAGAACTGCCGATATTGACGTTACGGCTGCTCGGCGAGGCCGGGCCAAGGCTGAAGGTGGGCGGTGTGGCGCATGGCCCCAGCGCGCCGGTATCCAGAGCATTGGTAAAGGGCGAGGTGTTGTTGCCGGGGGTCGTTGCCGTGGCCGTCAGGTAGCGCAGACAGCCCGGGACGGGGATACTGAAATTGCCGCTGCCGTCGGCCGCGCCGCTGGTGAGGAAGAGCGGCCCCTCGCGATCCTCGGCGACGGACGAGGTAAAGACCTCCACCGTGCAGTTCGCGCAGGCCGTGCCGGTGAGCACCGGCGGTGGGCCGGCGCTCACGCCGGTGAGGGTTGGGGGCGTCTGGCCGCCATTGCCGCCGTTGGAGAGCGCGATGCCGTCGCCGTTGCTCTGGGTGGTGGTGGTTTGCGCGATCCTGACCGCGGTGGCCGCGTTCACCCGCACCCCGTCTCCTTCCCCAAGGGCGCCGTTGAAGGCCAGTTGATTGCCGACGATCTGATTGTTCGACGCGCCGACGCGAATGCCGTGGTAGGGATCAAAGGGCACACTGGCACTGCCATTGAAGGCGATCAGATTATTCTGGATGGTATTGTTCGAGCCGGAAATCAGTCGCAGGCCATCTTGCCGGTTGCCGATCCCCGTGCCCGAGGCCAGCGACCCGCTGGCCCGCGTGCCGATGCGATTGCCGGCAATGGTATTGTTACCGGCCTCCTGACCGGCGGTGGCGCCACCCAGGCTGATGCCGATGCCGGTCCCGGAGATCACATTGTTCCGAATGGTATTGTTATCGCTCCGGCGCACGCGGATGCCCTCGCGATCCACGGCGCTGCCGCTATTCAGCGCCGCATTTCCATCGCGACGCACGCCGATGAAGTTATTCTCGATGGTATGACCGCCGGTGGCGCAGGGACCGCTACAGTTGTTCAGCGTGCCTGAGGCTGCGGGGTCGATCAGGATTCCGGCGCCCACGCCGCCCGCTGCCGAGCCGCTCCAGGCGATGATGTTGCGGTCGGCGATGCCGGCGCCGCCAATGCGGATGGCGTTGCCATTTTCGATCCAGATACTGGGCGCGTTATTCGCCGTGCGCGAGGCGGCCGGAGTGAGTTGGGAGGAGGAACCATCGCTATTCGTGCCCAGGAAGTTCCCGCGCACCACGTGGCCGCCAGAGCGGAACCTGATTCCGTAGAGGGCGTTGCCCGAGATCACGTTTGCCGGGCCAACTGTCACCACCGGATCGTCGCCCACCGCGGCGGCGTTGTAGCGCCCCACGAAGATCCCTTCGGCGCCATTGGCCAGCGGCGCGCCGCTGGCGTTCAGGCCGATGTAGTTGCCGGCAATGGTGACGTTGCCGTACTTCTGGGTGCTCTCGGTAATCTCGATGCCCCGGTTGGTATTGCCGGCAATCACATTGCGCCCCCCGGCGGGATCGAGGGGGTCGCCGATCACCGTATTGTAGGGACCATAGTTCGGGTTAGGGAAGGCGCCGATCAGAATGCCGACCCGGTTGGGAATGGCCGTGCCGGCGCCGTTGACCCCGATCAGGTTGCGCGCGATGGTCGTGTCGCGCGGCGTCAGCGCGCTGTTGAAGGTGGTTTCAAAGCTCGAAACGGTAATGCCGGCGATGATCTGGTTGCCGGGCGCGGTGGAGGTGTGCCCGCCAACCAGGTTATCGGCGATCAGCGTGCCCCGCGCGCCAACGGAAACGCTGATGCCGGCCTCGGTCTGGCTGGTATTCACATTCGCGGGAGGGGCGGTGCCGGCAGCATTGGTGCCGACGTAGTTGCCGACAATCTGGTTGTTCTGGTTCAATGCCAACCCGCCGGCATTGGCAATCGCCACATTGGCGACCAGATTGCCGGCGATCACATTGCGCTCGTTGGCGCCCGTGCCGCCGATGATGTTGTTGTCGGCCCCGTTCGCCAGGAGCACGCCATAGCGCCCGTTGCCCTGCGCCGTGGCGCCATCGGCCCCAACGCCGAGGTAGCAGTTGTAGACGCGGTTGTTGTCGCCGCCGTCGAAGCTCCCGTCAATATAGATGCCCGAGCCGCTGGCTGCGGCCACCCCACCGGTGGGAAAGCCCACGATCACCAGGCCGCGGATGGTGTTGTTGTTCGAGACGATGTTCAGCCCGTGCCCTGAGACGCTATTCGCCGCCAGCACCACGCCGCTGATGGTCACACGGCTGCTCCCGCCATCAATCGTGGTGCCATTATCGGTGAGGGGCGGCAGAGGCTGAGTTTGAGGCTGGATGGTGGTCACTCCCGGCGCGAAGGTGATTGTATTGGGGCCGGGGGTGGTGTTGGCCAGCCGGATGGCCTTACGCAGGGTGCAATCCGTGGCGCCGCAGGTAGGTCCGCCGTCATCGGTGTCGGCGGAGGAGGTGACGACCAGACTCTGCGCGAGGACGGGCCGGGCGGCAGGCAACGCCGCCGCCAGCAGGACCAGGAGCAGGACGAAGCGACAATGACGCGCAAGGGTTGGCACGGGCGTTCTCCTCACTGTACTTGCACATCAGCCGTCCATGCGGCTGCGCCGCACACCGACGGGATGAACATACGATTGTTCCTGGGAGGGCTACGCCCTCCCAGACCCTCCCACCGGGTGGGGGTAGGGGGAAACCCGGTTTTCCCATACCCCTGCGGGGCGGGCCGCGCCCTCCCAGACCCTCCCACCGGGTGAGGGTAGGGGGAAACCAGGTTTCCCCCTACCCCTGCTTGAGGGCCGAGCCCTCCCGCGGGCGGGGGGATGGGGGAACCTGGTTCCCCTATGGTCACGTTAGTAGCACACACGCGCGGTTGCCTATCTCCGCACAAACGGCAACCACAGGAACCGCTCGCCTCTGGTGATCACGATCCGGTCCACCAGCCTGGCTTCAGCCAGGGTCTCGCCGTCGGGCGTATCCTTGCGCAGAAAGACATTGACCGTCTCGATCTCGCCGAGGGGCAGACGCGCATCGGTGCGCGCGATCACGACAAACTGCGCGAGCTGGAAGCGTCCGGCGACGAAGTCGGTCGTGGTATCCATCGAGAAGCAGCCCTGGCTGTCGATCACGAAGCCATTGGTGGCCGACTCGAAGCGCACGCTGCTCTGCTGGTTCGCGACCGCCGCCAGACAGAAGCGCGCCGGCCCGTTGCTCTTGTTCTCGACAGTGTGGACGAAGCGCACCTCGCTGCCGGCGGCGGCGCGCTGCTCCTGATCGGGATAGATGAGCGCCCTCGGCAAGACGTTCACCCGCGTCGTGGCACTGAAGGGCACGCTGCTCGACGGATAGCCGAATTCGACGCTCGCCGGAATGGTGCCAGTGATAAAGGTTGTCGCCTCCACCGGTTGCCCGCCCACGCTCTGCTGGGCGCCCGCGGGCACGGTGACCTCCGCCAGCAGGTCGCGCTGCGAGCCGGGCGGCAGGGTCAGGGTGGACGTATTGAGGGTCGTCGGCCAGATACCGGGGCTGATCGCCGGGTCGCGGGTGAAGAAACTCAACCCCAGGGTAACCGTCACATTGCCGTTGTTACGCAAGATGTAGCTATGCGGCACCCGATCGTTGGGCCGGCCTGCGCCGAGGCTGCGCGGCGGCGTCACGCGGATGATCGGGCGCCCGAGCACAGTGGTCTCCAGCGTAGCGGTGGCAGTGGCCACGGCGGGAGAACGCACGATCACGGTGGTGACATCGCGCTTAGGCACGCGCACGTTCGGATGGTCGCCCAGCGGCAGGGTCAGGGTCACGGTAATATCGCGCGTTCCACCGGCGGGCAAGGGGGGCAGGAAGATCGTGCCCGGCGCCGGCGTGGCGGTGAGTTGCCAGCCGCTGAGGGTGCCGCTGGTCTCCAGCACCAGATTGTCGAAATCAACGCTGCCGGTGTTGCGCACGCGCAGGGTGTAGGTCACCGTCTCGCCGGGGCCGCGGCTGGTCGCCAGCGGCGAGGTGGCTTCGAGGGCCAGGCCGGTAGTGACATCGAAGCGGGCATACTCCGAACTGTTGCCCCGGCCATCGGTGGCGATCAGCAGCAACTGGCGCGGAAGGCGCCCGCCGCTCAGTTGCAGGAACCCGCTAAAGAAGCCGTTGGCGGCGGCAGGCAGCGACTCCTGCCCGGAGGCGCCGATGTCAGCCGCGGCGCGCAGCAGATTGAAGCCCTGCCCGTCGGGAGTGGGCAGCGTCGGATCGGGTTCGAAGAACTGGATGCTGCAATTCGCGCAGGCCGAGGGCGGGTTGGGCGGCTGATCCGCCGGGGCCGTGGAGGGCAGCGCATAGCCCTCGACGCGCCCGGACTGGAAGAGGCGCAGGCGCTGCGGGCTGGCAAAGGACGGATCGACAATCGGCGGATCGATGTCGTGGTTGGGACGGTTCGGGTCGCCCGGATTGCTGCCGGGCGGGAAATTGACGGTCGTGCCGACCAGTTCAATCGCACCGCCCTGGTTGCGCGTCAGGCGGTTGTTCTGCATCCTGACCCGCTGCACATTGCCATCGAGGCGGATCGCCCGCCCGATGTTGGCGCGCAAGGTCGTATTGAACACAACGACATTCGAGGTCGTGCCGGCGACGAGGATGCCATGTTCGCCATTTTGACGCACCGTCGTATCGAGCAGGCTCACGTTGAAGCTATTGCCATCAACCTGAATGCCGTTTCCGGTATTGAAGGCGATCGAGCGCGCGTCGGAGGTGTCGGAGCGCAGGGTGACGGTGTAGACATCGCTGAGCCGGATGCCGGCCCCGACGTTGAGTTGCACCGTGTTGGTGATCAACTCGACATTGCGCACCCCGCCGCTCACCACGATCCCCTCGCGGTTGGGGCGAGGGATCGGCTCGGGGCTACAGGGCGGGCTGGCGTCGCTGCTCGGCAAACAGCCCACACGGTTGCCGACCAGGAACACATTCTGGATATTGGTCGGGCTGGGAACGCCCACCGAGCCGCTGCCATCGCCGCGCACCCAGATGCCGGGAATGCCTGAACTTCCGCTCGCCACGCCCCCGACGGTGTTCCGCTCCACCCGCGTCCCGCGGGCCCCGCCGGTCACCAGAATGCCCGCCTCGCCGCCATTCGGCTCGGCGATGGTAACCGGACCGGGAGGAGAGGTCGGAGGAGCGGCGCGTCGCAGGCCGATCACATTGCCGCGCACCAGCGTATTCAGATTGTCCTGGCCCTCGACCAGCACGCCCTCCTGGGCATTGCCGGCGATAATGTTGCCTAGAAAGGCCTGGGGCGTCGAGTCGCTGCCGACAACCGTGCCCTGCGCGCCGGCGAGCACGGCCACGCCGCGACCGGCATTGGGTAGCGGTCCGGTCGCGGTGGCATTCAGGCCGATGATCGAGCGCTCGATGCGATTGCCCACCGGCGACGTCGCTGTGGGCGCGGCGCCGCGCGCCAGCGCGATCCCGTCGCCAGCGTTGCCGGAGACGACCGTGCCGGGGCCGATGATGTTATTCGCCGCTCCATTCTCGATGCGCACGCCGCCCGTGCCATTCGGCAGCGCTGCGATGCCAAGGTAATCCGTGCCGATGAACGCGCCCTGCACACGGTTGCCAGCGGCGTCCGTGGTCATCAACACGCCGTACTGGGTATTACCGCTGATGACCAGCGGGGCGGTTATGGGGAGACCGACCAGTTCGTTGTTGCTGGCCCCCTGCTCTATCAGCACCCCGACGGGCTGGGTCCCCAGCGCGGCCTGCCCGACAACATTCGTGCCGATGTAATTGGCGCGAACGAAATTGCCGCTGCTGCTGCCGCTGATGCGAATCCCGGCCTGGCCGTTCGCCGAGATCAGATTACGCCTGACATCCAGGGAGGTCCCCTCAGCCAGACTCGCGCCGATCACGTTCCCGGTAGCGTCGGACAGTTCGACGCCCGCATCGCCATTCCCGAGGGCCACAACCGCGCCGGAACCATCGAGGGTCGCGCCAATATAATTGCCATAGACAAAGTTCCCGCTGGCGCCGGCGATGGAGACGCCGCTGGCAATATTGCCGGCGAGGATATTGCGTTTGTTCGGCGTGACAATATCCTCGCCCACATAGTTCCCGCTGGCGCCATTGGTGATGCGCACACCGTAACGGTTCGGCTCGGCCGTCGTTTGACCGGGCCGCACCCCGAAGTAACACCCCTCAACCCGGTTCCCGGTAGCGTTGGACGTGGTAATCCACACCCCGGCGCCTCCAGGGTCGGGCAGACCGGTGAAGCGAATAAAGATCAGTTGGGTGATGGTGATGTTCTTGCCGGTAATGCGCAGACCGAAGCTGTATGCATTCAGACCATCAAGCACCACAAGCGGACGGCCCAGGCCGTCCACTTCACCTCGAACCGTATCACCGTCCCCTGTGAGCGGCGGAAAAGAGGGCCCTACGGGGGCAATGGTCCGCGAAACCGAGAAGAAGCCAGGATCAAAACGTATCAAACTCGGCCCACCATCGGCATTGGCGGCGAGAATGGCCTGGCGCAAGGTGCAACCGCCAGGGCTGGGACTCGCGTCTGAGCCACACGGAGCGTTCTGATTATCGAGGTCGTTCGTGACCGTGTAGGTTCTGTCCTGCGCAAAGCCCTGAGCCTCCGCGCGCGGGGTGGATGCGAATGGGACGACAACAAGAGCGAGGACCGACAGCAGGAGGGGCCAGAGCCTGCGCGGAGACATCGCGAACTCCTTACGCCGCGACCGGAGCGACGGCATTACAATGGGGCAAGGGACAGAGAGAGTGTAGAATTGCGCACTGATAGTACGCAGGGCTATTCTAGCATGAACTGTAAAGGGATGTAAGGGGGAGAAAGGTAGGAATTGAGTACTGACTAATGTGGGAAGGTACCTGTTCACACCTGGGGTAACCCACGCGCCGACGAGCGCGGGCGTTTCGTCCCCGTCGCGTCTCCGCGGGCGAGATGGTTATTGAGAAATTCATCCGGTATGCCGAACTGGCCGTGGGGCTAAAGCCCTCGGCTACGGAATGCGAAGCCCGCCGGCGCGGGCTAGAGCGGATTAATTTCTCAAAGTCCATGATGCCCGCGCTCCCAGGAGACATGTGAACACGCACGTGGGAAGGACGTTTTTCTCGGTGGCAAATCGGTCGGGCGACGCGCCTGACGCGGAACGCGGCCCCCTGTGGGGCTACCCTTGCCCCGACCCGGCGGGGCGGATGGCGGGCGCGGCGCGGCGCGCCTCCTCCTGCGAGGCGATGACGATCCCGGCCAGGAGCAGCACGAAGCCGGCCAGTTGCAGCGGCGCGAAGCGCTCGCCGAAGACCACGAAGGCCAGCAGCGCCGAGCCGACCGGTTCGCCGAGGATGGCGACGGCAATGAACGTGGCCGACAGGGCGGAGAGGGCGTAGTTGAAGGCGGTGTGACCGAGCAACTGCGGGCCGATCGCCAGGCCGAGCAGCAGCAGATAGGCGTAGGGCGGAAAGCCGAACAGTGGCTGCCGGGCCACCAGCGCCCAGAGCACCAGGACCACCGCGGCGGTGGAGTAGACCACATAGATGTAGGCCAGCACGCTCAGGCGGCGACGCAGGTCGCGCCCGATCAGCAAATAGCCGCTCACCGTGATCGCGCCCACCAGCGCCAGTGTATTGCCCAGCGCGGGATCGGGCGCGCTGCTGCTCATCTGATCGGACAGGCCGATGAACAGGGTGCCGAGGAACGTGGCGGCGATGCCCAGCAGGGTGCGCCAGCCCAGCCGCTCGCGGAAGAACAGCAACGAGGCCAGCCCGACCCACAACGGGTTGGTGGTCACCAGCGCCACGCTGGAGGCCACCGAGGTGTAGGCCAGCGAACTGATCCAACTGGCGAAGTGCAGGGCCAGAAAGGCCCCCGAGGCCACGCCGAGCAGCAGATCGCGGCGGCGCAGCGCGCGCAGTTCCGCGCCGGCGCGGAACCAGGCCAGCGGGGTGAGCAGCAGCGCCGCCAGCGCCAGGCGCCAGGCGGCGATGCTCAGCGAGGGCACTCCCGCGGCCTGGGCGTAGCGGATCAGGATCGAAGCCGTTGAAACGATCAGGACGCCGGTAAAGAGCACGATGTACGGCCAGGGGGAACGGTGCATAGCGGGTTCTCACAACGGTTTCGGTCAGGGGCGACCAGCGGGCCTGCGCCGCCGGCGGAGCGGCGGAGAGCCGTGCGTCGCCGTCAGGGATCCGCGACTGAAACCCTGGGCCACGCCTCCACACCTCCACGGCCACACGGGGCGCCGGCCCGGCAGGATACTCGCTGTGGGCCGCGCTGTCAACCGCTTGTCCTGGCCCCGGCAATCGGATACAATACCGGGCGCGGATGGCGCGTGGTCCCGTGCGCGCCCAGGCCGTGCACCGCGTAAGTGTCCACGTGTCTCCCGGGAGCGCGGGCAGCTTGCCCGCGGGGACGCGACGCGGGCGTCCCGCCCACGCTTCCAGGCGCGGGTGTTACCCCAGGTGTGAACACTTACTTCACCGCCACGTCGTCAGGCAGGCAGAGGGTGACAGGTGAGCGCAACGATTGAAGCCGTGCGGGGGATGCGCGATGTGCTGCCTGCCGGGCAACGGCAGGCGGTCGCAGTGCAGCGCGCGCTGGAGGCGACGTTCGAAGCATACGGGTATGAGCCGATCGATCTGCCGATCATCGAGTCACGGGAACTTTACCTGCGCAAGCTGGGCGAAGAACTGGCGGGCAAGGTCTACGAGTTCAACTTCGGCGGGCGCGATCTGGCGCTGCGCCCCGAATGGACGGCCTCGGTGCTGCGGGCCTACGTGGCCCATCTTCAGGATCAGCCCCTGCCGCTGCGGCTCAGGTACAGCGGGCCGGTGTTCCGCTACGAGCGCCCCCAGCGCAACACCTACCGCCAGTTCACCCAGGTAGGGGTGGAGATCGTCGGCGGGCCTTCGCCGCGCGCCGACGCCGAGGCCCTGGCCCTGGCCCGCGCCGGCCTCGACGCGGTGGGGGTGACGGGCTACCGGGTGCTGATGGGGCACGTGGGGGTGGTGCGCGACATGCTGGCGCAGCTCGACCTCAGCGAGCGCAGCCAGGACACGCTGGTGTGGAGCCTGGAGCGCATCCGCAAGGAGGGCGCGGCGGCGGTGCGGGCGCACCTGCGCGAGGGCGTGGGCGAGCCGGCGATTGACCTGCCCCCCGGTCTCGATGAGGAGCAGGCGCGGGCCTGGCTGCTGCGCACGTTGCAAGCGATGGAGATCGATCTGAGCACGGGCACACGCTCGCTGGAGCATGTGGTGGCCCGGCTGTTGCGGAAGTTGCGCCGCCGCGAGGAGCGCGCCGCCATCGAACGCGCCCTGGAGGTGCTGGAGCGCCTGGTGGCCATTCAGGGGCCGCCCTCGCGGGCGCTGCCGGCGCTGGCGGCCCTGCTGGAGGAGCAGGGGTTGCAGGCCCGCGCCCTCGACGAGGTGCGGGCGATCCTCGCGCTGGTCGCGGCGCACGGCATCGAGCCTGACCAGATCGATCTCGATTTTGGGCTGGGACGGGGCCTGCACTACTACACCGGCCTGATCTTCGAGATCGCCGATGGCAATGGGACGCAACTCTGCGGTGGCGGGCGCTACGACGATCTGGTCGCGGCCCTGGGCGGCCAGAAAGCCGTGCCGGCGGTAGGGTTCGCCTACGGGTTGGAGCGGGTGGTCGCCGCCGCGACTGGCGCGCCGATGCCGCCCCGCCGCCCGCTGGCCCTGGTGGCGCCGGTCGCCGATGAGGATTACGCCTACGCCCAGGAAGTTGCGGCGCGCCTGCGCGAACGCGGCCTGGCAGTCAGTGTGGACGTGCGTGGGCGCGCCCTGACGCGCAACCTGAGTGACGCGGCGCGGCGCGGCGCCCGGTACGTCGCCATCGTTGGCGTGGAGGAACGGGCCAGTCGCAGCCTCGTCTGGCGTGACCTGGAGCGCCACGACGAGCGGCGCGTCAGCCTGGACGCGCTCGGGGATCTCTCTAGCAGTTCTCAGAGCGGACAGACCCCCGCGCCCCCAGGGTAACCCGACGGTTACTCGCGCTAACAAACCCCTTCCTGTTGGCGCGCGGCGCAACTGCACGGACGACTGAGGTGACCATCGTTCGCAGGGTTCAGCCCCCCTCCCAGCCTCGCCCCGCTGGGGGGAGGCGCCGGGTTCCCGCCCCCGGCGGGGGAGGGTCAGGGAAGGGGCTGTTACCGTGCCCGCGGCGCCGTGGCGCGGGCGGGACGCCCGCGCTCCCAGGTCATGGTCATTGGGCGTGGTGCGCCATGCGCATGACCGTCTCACGTGACCATGGGGGAACCAGGTTCCCCCATCCCCCCGCCCGCGGGAGGGCCTGACCCTCACGCAGGGGTATGGGGAAACCGGGTCTCCCCATCCCCCCACCCGGTGGGAGGGTTTGGGAGGACCTGGCTCTCACGCAGGGGGATGGGGAAACCGGGTCTCCCCATCCCCCCACCCGGTGGGAAGGTTTGGGAGGGCTGCGCCCTCCCAGGAAGGATGTTCATCCCGTCGAGGTGCGGCGCGAGCCGCATAGACGGCTGGTTGGAAGCTATGAACGACAGCCCATCCTGGGGGCGATACAGCGAGTTGCGCCCCGACGACCTCGCCGCCCTGCGCGCGCGCGCCCCGGCGGCCTACCTCCCCTGGGGC
>DAOTYR010000074.1:0-3790 GCA_034434655.1 Chloroflexaceae bacterium | reverse complement strand
CCTGCCATTGGCGCCAGCGTGATGTTGGGGGCGACGCGGATGTGGTTGACGTAATATTCAGTTGGCAGCGCGGCGATGTCGGTCTGTGTCAGCATGTGCAATGGTCAGTGCCTGAGGTGAACATCGTTCGCAGGGTTCAGCCCCCCTCCCAGCCTCCCCCCGCTGGGGGGAGGCGCCGGGTTCCCGCCCCCGGCGGGGGCGGGTCAGGGCAGGGGCGGTCACCGTGCCCGCGGCGCCGGCGGGACGCCCGCGCTCCCAGGTCATGGTCATCGCGGCGTGGTGCGCCATGCGCATGACCGTCTCACGTGAACATACGCCCTCGGCGAGGGGGGTGGGGCAACCAGGTTTCCCCATGCCCCCACCCCGCAGGGGTATGGGGCAACCGGGTTTCCCCATGCCCCCACCCGGTGGGAGGGTTTGGAAGGGCTACGCCCTTACGCAGGGGGATGGGGCAACCGGGTTTCCCCATCCCCCCACCCGCGGGAGGGTTTGGGAGGGCTGCGCCCTCCCAGGAAGAACCTTTTTTCATCCCGTCGGGATGCGGCGCAGCCGCATGGACGGCTGACGATATATGTGAAAGGATTATACCATAAGCCGCGGCGCGTGGGATGAGAGGCGGTCCAGCCCTGTCGGGTGTGGCAACGAGGCGCGCCAATCCGCAGAGGCGCACGCTTATCGCCGCGCCTGGCAGGTTGTTTTCGGATTTGCGCCGGCCCCGAACCTCTTGACGGACGCGCCGCGCCGTCGTACAGTATGCGCGAGTCCCCCGGAACGGAGGCCGACAATGATGACGGCAGACGATCCTGCTGATGAACGCGATCAGCAACTCGCGTTACTCTGCAAGGCGCTGGGCAATCCGGTGCGCGTGTCGATCTTGCGCTATGTGCTCCAGCACCCCGATTGCATCGGAAACGAGATCCTCCTGCACCTGCCCGAAGATGGCCCGCACGCTCAGTCTACGCTATCGCAGCACCTCCGGCTCCTGCGTGAGGTCGGCTTGCTCGATAGCTACTCCGACGGCGCGGCGGTCTGCTATCGGGTCAACAGCGAGCGCATGGCATGGCTGCGCGACCAGATCGGGGCCATGGCGTAGAGGAGCATGGTCTTCCTAAACCCTTCTAACCGGCCTGGGTGCGCGGGCCTCCGGCCCGCATCCGCAATGGGATAAAAGGGTTCTCCTGGGAGGGCTTTGCCCTCCCAAACCCGCCCGCGGGCGGGGGTGTGGGGAAACCCGGTTTTCCCACATCCCTCTCCGAGGGACTATGTTCACATCAGCCGTCCATGCGGCTCCGCCGCACACGAACAGGATGAACATAGGTTCTTCTTGGGAGGGCGTAGCCCTCCCAAACCCTCCCACCGGGCAGGGGCATGGGGAAACCAGGTTTCCCCATACCCCTGCTTGAGGGCCAGGCCCTCCCGCGGGCAGGGGCGTGGGGAAACCTGGTTTCCCCACACTCCTGCTCCAGCAGCCTATTTTCACGTGAGGAGATGCTCCCAAGATGCGACTGAGCGAAGACAAGGTGCGGCGCATCGCCGAACGGTTGCACGACGAACTGGCCCAGAAGGGCCTGCTGGAGTACCGCGAGGCCCCCGGCGCCCGGCCCGGCGCGGGGCGCGCGGCGCGGGTGAAGGCGATCTACGACTTCATCGTGGCCGATCTGCGCCGCGAGGAGGAGATCGACGCCGAGGTGGAGAAGATCCTGGCCTCGTACAGCCGCGATATCAAGGGTACCGAACGCGATATCCTCTTCCGCAAACATAAGGAAGAGATTGCCCGCAAGCGTGGCTATATTCTCTAACGTGAACATAGGCTGCTGGAGCGGGGGTGTGGGGAAACCGGGTTTCCCCACGCCCCCGCCTGCGGGAGGGTGAGGGCTGCGCCCTCCCAGGAACAACCGTCTGTTCATCGCGGCGTTGTGCGGCGCAGCCGCATGGACGACTACCGTGAACATAGGCCCCAGGAGTGTGGGGAAACCGGGTTTCCCCATACCTCAGCGGACGCGGGCCGGAGGCCCGCGCACCCAGGCCCCGCCCCCTGGGAGGGTTTGGGAGGGCGTAGCCCTCCCAAGAAGAACCTATTTTCATCCTGTCGTTGTGCGGCGCAGCCGCATGGACGGCTGATGGGATGAAATAAGGTTGTTCTGGGAGGGCTGCGCCCTCCCGCGGGGGGGGTATGCAAAGGCCACCTGCGTGGCCTCGCGAGCCGGCGCAGGCGGGCGTTGCAGGACGGTAGCCCGCGGCTTATGAAGATTGAGCCTGATACAAGGGAGGCGGATGCGGATAGGCTGTCAGACCCCGCGCTTCTGCCAGTAGCGTGCCAGGCCACGCCAGCTCAACGCCAGGTCGCCCGTCTGTTGGGCCAGCACGGCCCGTTCGGGGGCGCTGAGGCTGGCAACCTCGGCGGCGCCGAGGGCTTCGAGGGCGGCGATCTGCTCGGCCTCGCCGCGCCCGTGGCGAAGCCCGTCGCGCACCAGTTCGGCCCAGTGCAGCAGCCGTTCACGAAAGTCGGCGAGGTGGAACCCCACGTCGTTAAAGGCGCCAAAATGGGTCAGGCAGAGCCACTGCGGCGTCAGCGCGGCGATCATGTCGAGGGTTCGCAGCCAGGCCTCGAGATCCACATCGGGGGGGGGCGTGGCCGGGCGGGTGAAGCGCCTGCCTGGCAGGCGCACACCGGTATTGTCGCCCACGAAGGCCGCGCCACTCTGCTCATCGAACCAGACCAGATGGTGCCTGGCGTGCCCGGGGGCATCGTAGGCCCGCAGTGTCCGCCCGCCGAGACGCAGGATCTCGCCACCCACGAGGGTCAGGATGGCCCCTGCCGGCACGGGGATGGTGCGGCCCCAGAGGGTCTCCAGACGATCGCCCCAGAGCATCTCCGCGCTGCTGACCAGCCGGGAAGGGTCAATCAGGTGCGGCGCACCCTTCGCATGCACATGGACCTGGACATGGGGGTTACGGGCGAGGATCATGCCGGTGGCCCCGGCGTGGTCGAGGTGGATGTGGGTCAGCACGATATGGCGGATGTCTTCCAGGGTCAGGCCATGGGCCTGGATCCCGGCCTCAAGGCTGGGCAACGTGCCCGCCGGACCTGGATCCACCAGGGCAGGCTCATCACCCAGAAGGACGAAACTCGCCACCACATGGGCGCGGCCCATGTGATGCGTGTCAATGACGGCCACGCCGTCGGGGTGGTGTAAGGATTCCATGGCCGCCATCATACCATGGTTCGAAGCGTGTGATGTACTGTCTCGCGCGGCGCTTTAGCCCGTCGGGCTCCTGTGAACATGGGGGAACCGGGTTCCCCCATACCCCCGCCCGCGGGAGGGTTTGGGAGGGCTTTGCCCTCCCAAGAACAACCTATTTTCATCCCGTCGGTGTGCGGCGCAGCCGCATGGACGGCTGAGGTGAATATAGCCCCCTGGAGCGGGGTCTGGGGAAACCGGGTTTCTCCAGACCCCGGCCCGCAGGAGGATGTGGGGAGAGTGCCGCCCCCGTGCAGATGCGGGCCTCCGGCCCGCGCACCCGGCCCGCGTGCCCGGCGCCTTCCCGTGGGCATCCCGTTGGGGTGTAGCCAGACCGCACGAAAGGCCGACTAGAAATAGATACAGGAAAGAACTGATGATTGACATCATTGGCGGTGGCAATCTAGGACTTACACTGGCCCACGAGTTCTTGAAGTGGGGCAAATCGGTCCGGGTCTGGGAGCGCGCTCCCACCCTGGGCGGCCTGATGGGGCGCACCACCTTCGACGAACTGGGCGGCATGAGTTGTGATCGCTACTACCACGCCA
>DAOTYR010000073.1:0-2680 GCA_034434655.1 Chloroflexaceae bacterium | reverse complement strand
AGAATCTGGACTGGGTGCGCGGTCTTGGCGGCATGCGCCTCCCCGGCTGGTCGCGCGCCCTGATTGCCCTGGGCAAGGAGCCAACGCCCCTGACCACCTACCCCGTCACCGAGGAGCAGGGTGAAGTGTTTGTGGATCTGTAGGCTCTAACGTGAAAACAGGCTGCTGGAGCAGGGGTGTGGGGAAACCGGGTTTCCCCACGCCCCCGCCCGCGGGAGGGCCTGGCCCTCAAGCAGGGGTCTGGGGAAACCGGGTTTCCCCAGACCTCCGCCCGCGGGAGGGTTTGGGAGGGCGCAGCCCTCCCAGGAAGAACCTATGTTCATCCTGTTCGTGTGCGGCGGAGCCGCATGGACGGCTGTAAGTTCTACGGTGGAGGGGTGCGGGGAGGCTGCGCCTCCCCGCGCCGGAGGTTGCCCCACAATCAGGCTGATTCTGCCCCTGTGCCAACCGCAGCACCCGTCTCAGCGGGCGCCGCTCCCGGTCGCAAGATGGCCGCGCAGCCCTCGTCACCCGGCGTCTCACTGGCCGGCGCTGCGTAGACCGTTCCACCGCACTGCATGGACAGTACTGCGGCCAGGTTCAGCAGATCGTCGTCGCCGATCTCCTGCGTCGCGTGCAGCGCCATCTCGCCGGTCAGCGGATCGTAGCGTCCCCACTGCTCGCGGTCGAGGGCCACGAACAGCGTATCCACCTGACCGGCGGCGGCAGCCGGCAGGATGCGGCTCAGGGTGGCGGCGACGCGGTGGTTGTTGCGCGCCGCGAGGGCTGCGTAGCGTTCGCGCGCCGCGCGCCGCTCTTCGGTTGGATCGGGGCGCGCGATCGCCCACGCCCGCGCTCCCAGCTCAGCGAGGGGTAACCGGGCCGGGCTACCGACAATCGCCTCGGCGCTGATCGCCGGATAGCGGCTGACGGCGCGGTAGATGGCCAGCACATAGGCCGTGCCGCAGAGGACCAGCGGCGCGCGTGTCTCGGGCAAGGCGCGCAGGAGCGCCCGGTCGATCTGCTGGCAATAGCGCTGGATCTGCGACTTCAGCTCATCGGCGGCGCCGCCTTGCCCGTGGAACACCGGCCCGCGTTCACCGCCTGCCCCGGGCACGCCGGGGTGCAACTGGCGCTGCGGCTCGAACTCGTCGTACTGGAGCAACTCATCAAGCCCGGACGGCGCGCCCGGCAACTCGAGCGGCTCAAGCCTGGCGCCCTTGCCGGCGAACAACTGTACGCCCGCCTTGCCCAGGCTGAGCACGTAGTACGTGGCCTGATCGGTCACCAGAGGCGTGAGCGGTTTCAGATGGGGCCACTGGCCCAGCGCCACCAGCTCCGTTACGGGACCAGGGACGCGATAGGTGACCGCTCGATCGGGCCAGGCGAGCAACACGCACGCGGCGTGATTGTTGATCTGGTGCGCCAGATCCTCCACCAGTTCCCAGGCCGCGCGCAACTGGTTGGCCACCGTCGCCGGAGCGACGCCCCGGGCAGCGAGTTGTTCCTCAAATCCACGCAAGATCTGCCGCAGACGATTGGCCGCGGCGCGCCCGCCTGCGTCGCCTACCGGCACGTAGATCGAGAGGCATCCTTCAGCCGCTGGTCTGGCGAGATCCAGGAACATATCACGCGTCAGATACTCCAGCATCAGGCCCTCCTTTCGTCTCACGCCACCTTGCGGCCACGGCGCCGAACACCCCGACAGCAGCCGGCGCCGTCACGCAGCCCGTTAGAGAGCGGCATGCAACCAGGCCGCCTCCACCTTCGCAAGGCAGCCAGAGAGCCGTCATCCTCAGGAGGTACGCGGTGGAGGGGTGCGGGGAGGCTGCGCCCCTCCCGCATACCCCGCTTGCGGCGGCCAGGAAGCCTGGCGAAAGGCCTACAGCGCTCCCGCCGCGGTCGAGGAACAACCGGTTCGTGGCGGGCCCGCGGCCCTCTACCCCGGGAGGCGACCGCGTACCTCCTGTCATCCTGACGGTGTCATGCTAGTATAGCAGTAAAGAGGTCCGAATAGCGTAACGTTCTCGCTACGCTCTGTAAGGAGATCAAGACCGGCGGCGCGCGCCCGGCGACCGCAGCGGGGGCGGGGGGAAACCCGGTTTTCCCATCCCCCGGCTTGAGGGCCTGGCCCTCCCGCGGGCGGGGCGGGGGAAACCCGGTTTCTCCATCTCCCTGCTCGAGCGGCACTCCGTTGCAACGAAGGTGACTACCCCCTCCCCAGCCCTCCCCCGCTGGGGGAGGGAGTCCGGCTCCTCCCCCCAGCGGGGGGAGGGTGGGAGGGGGGCTGCGGCGCCGCATGCGCTAACGTGAAAATAAGCCCTTGGCGAGGGGAATGGGGAAACCAGGTTTCCCCACACTCCTGCTCCAGCAGCCTATTTTCACGTTAGTAACGGGGATGTGAACCGCGTCGAGGGTCGCAGCATGGTAAGCCATCAGGTGTACACTGCCTGAACAGTGCGTCGATCAAAGGTCCTTGAATGGAAGAGGCTGGGAGGGCTGTGCCCCCCATGCAACCCTCTTCCCCGACTATCCGTGCATAGAAACTTGCTGGATGCGCTGATTTGCGAGCACATGAGGAAGAACATGGTCCAACTGACCCAGCGCCAGATTAATCACGGCGTGTTCGGGCTGACCACAGGACTGGCAGTCATAACCCTGGTGTTCGTTTTCTTTGTTGATCCGCAATGGCATGTGCTTG
>DAOTYR010000072.1:0-8866 GCA_034434655.1 Chloroflexaceae bacterium | reverse complement strand
TCCTACAACCTCCCCTGGGCCTTCAGGCGCAGATAGGCGTTGACCACGCCGGCGCTGAGCTGGTCGGCAGGCACGTCAACCGTGAGCACCCCGGCGCGGTTGAGCCGGTCGAGGAGCATGCGCCGTTCGTCGAGCAGTTCTTCGGCCACCGCGCGCCGGTACAGGCTGGCGCTGTCGCGCGCCGCTTGCCCGGCTGCGCGGCTCACAAAGGGGTCGCTGACGGTGACGCACAGGGGCAGGTGGTGGCGCGCCAGTCGGGCCAGGTGGGTGACCAGGGGCTCGGCCGCTTCGGGGAGCGCCAGGTCGGTGAAGAGGACGATCAGCGCGCGGCGGCGCTGCCGCTGCGCCAGGTAGTGCAGGGCCACGCCGTGGTCGGCCTCCACCGGCTCGGGTTGCAGGTTGTACAGGCTTTCCAGCAGGCGCTGGAACTGCGGTTTGCCGCGCCGTGAGGGCACGTAGGTTCGCACGTTGTCGGCAAAGGCCAGCAGGCCCACGTGATCGCCCCGCAGCAGCGCGACGTAGCTGAGCAGCAGGGCGGTGTTGACCGCGTAGTCCAGGCGCATCAGGTCGCCCACCGGCGGGGCCATCAGGCGCCCGCAGTCGATGGCGCAGATGAGGTGCTGGCTGCGCTCGGCCTGGTAGTCGGCGGCAATCGGGCGCACCCGCCGGGCGGTGGCCTTCCAGTTGATGCGCCGGAACTCGTCGTCGGGGGTGTAGTCGCGCAGGCGCTCGAATTCGCCCCCCACGCCCCGCGCGCGCGTCGGGCGCAGCCCCAGCTCGCGCAGCATGCCCCGACGCGCCAGCAGGTCGTATTTGCGTACCTCCAACACGTTCGGGTACACGCGCACCCCGGCCGCGGCAGGGTAGCGCGCCTGCCGGAGGAGCATGCCCAGCGGCCCGCGGTAGCGCAGCACCACGTCGCCGAAGCGGTAGTCGCCCCGGCGCAGGGGGCGCACGTGGTAGCGCGCCTCGTAAACGTCGTAGGCCGGGATGGCGCCGCTCAGGAATTGCGCGTCGGCGGGGAACTGGTGGGGGTATTCGTCGCGCAGGGTAACATCTATGCGCCGGGGGCTGGCATTGGCCAGGATGACCGTGATCAGGTTCTCGGCGCCGAGCGAGAGTTGCGCGTCGTGGACGCGCTCCACTTCGATCTGGGCCGGCCGGGGCGCTAGCAGCGCGTCGCTCAGGGTCAGCCCTGCGACGATAACCAGGTAGGCCAGCGCGAGCCAGATCAGCGCCGGCGCAAAGGCCGACAGGGCGATTGGCGGGGCGGCCAGCAAGAGCAGGATGAGCAGACGCGGAGTCGGTAGCATCGCCCTATTGTACCTTGAAACCGCGCCAGCGCCGTGCAATAATGCAGGGTGTCAGGCGATCTTCGGGGATGGGGAAACCAGGTTTCCCCATCCCCCTGCGGGGCGGGGGCGTGGGGAAACCCGGTTTCCCCACACCCCTCGCCGAGGGCGTATGTTCACGTTAGTCGTCCATGCGGCTGCGCCACACACCGACGGGATGAACATACTTCCTGGGAGGGCTGCGCCCTCCCAAACCCTCCCACCGGGTCGGGGGATGGGGAAACCGGGTTTCCCCATCCCCCTGCGCAAGGGCTGCGCCCTTACCTTTAATAACGAAGGAGGTCCGCCATGGCCCGAGCCGAGTCTGCCTCCGTCTCTGGAGGAATGCTCCTGCCCCGCGAGGTGACCCTGCCGCCCGTGCCGCTGGAGCATACGACCATCGCCATCGAGGTGGTCGGCCCGCTGGCCGAAACGGCGTTGACCCAGCGCTTTCGCAATGGCCACCACGCGGCCCTCGACGCGCTGTACGTCTTTCCGCTCCCCTCCGAGGCGGCGGTCAGCGGGCTGGAACTGCGGGTCGGCGCGCGGGTGATCCGCGGCGCGGTGCAACCCCGCCCCGAAGCCCAGCGCCTGTTCCGCGAGGCCGCCGAGCGTGGCTACGACGCGGCGTTGCTGGCCCAGGAGCGCCCGAACATGCTCAGTGTCGAGGTGGCGAACTTGCAGCCGGGCGAGGTGGTCGAGGTGCGCCTGCGCTACTTCGAGCGCGTGCCCTATGATGATGGCTGGTTCACCCTGGCGGTGCCGACGGTTGTGCTGCCGCGCTACCTGCCGGGGGGCATGCTGGCCGATCCGAAAGACGGCGCCGTGCCCCTGCTGCCGCCCGATGTCGCCGGCCACACCCTGGCCGTCGAAATCAGTCTCGATGTGGGCCGCCTGGCCGAGATAGAGGTTCCCAACGATCAATTCGAGCTGCGCGAGGCGCGTGGGCGCCACCTCGCGACCCTGCGCGACCCCGCCGCGGTTCCCGATCGCGACCTGGTGCTGCGCTACCGCCCGGCCGGCGCCGGGTACCGCGCCGCGGCCTTCGTCTTTCGCGAGGCCGGTCGTCCGGGCGCGTTGCTGTTGTCGCTGACGCCCCAGGCGCTTCCCGCGCCCGAGGAGGTGCTGCCCCGCGAGATGCTCTTTGTCTTCGACCGCAGCGGCTCGATGGGGGGCGAGAGCATCGCGCAGGCGCGGAACGCCTTGCGCGCCTGTCTGCGCGCGCTCAATCCCGGAGATAGTTTCAATATCTTTCCGTTTGACAATTTTGTTGAACGTCTTGCCCCCACGCCGTTGCCCTTCACCCAGGCGAACGTTGATGCGGCGGATCGGTTTATTGCCGGCATCGAGGCCCGTGGCGGCACCGAGATCGTCGCCGCCCTGGCCGAGGCGCTGGCCCAGCCCCGCGATCCGAAACGCCTGCGCGTGGTGGTGTTCCTCACCGATGGGGCGGTGGGCAACGAGAACCTGGTGTTGCGTGAACTGACCGCGCGCCTGGGTGAGGCGCGCGTGTTCGCCTTCGGCGTGGGATCGGCGGTGAACCGGTTCCTGCTGGATAAGCTGGCCGAGGTGGGCCGGGGCGTGACCGAGTACATCCTGCCCGGCGAGCCGATCGAGCCGGGAGTGGAACGCTTCCAGCGCCGCGCCGCTCTGCCGCTGCTGCGCGATCTGCATATCGAATGGGGCGGCGCCCACGTGAGCGATGTGCTGCCCGCCCCTCTGCCCGATCTCTACGCCGGACAGCCGCTGACCCTTATGGCCCGCTTCAACGCGCCCCACGACGAACGCGCCCTGCTGACGCTCAAGGCCCGCGCGGCGCGCGGCAGCTTCGCCGAGACGCTCGTGCTCGACCTGCCCGCGGCGACGCCCGATCGCGGCGGGGTGTGGGCCGCGCTGCCGAAGCTCTGGGCGCGGGCGCGGATCGCCGCCCTGGAGGACACGGCCCGGTTGGAGTCGCGCCACGCTCCGGCGCTGGAGCAGGAGATCCTGGCCCTGGCCCTCGAGCATGGTCTCCTTTCGAGCCAGACCGCTTTCGTGGCCGTCGAGGAGCCGCCGGCGGACGCCGGGCGCCAGCGCGCCGAAGGGCGGGTGGTGGTTCCGGTGCATCTCCCCGCTGGCACCCGGCGCGAAGCCTTCGAAGGCCTGCCAGCGCCCGCGCTCCTGGGCGGCGTGATGCACGCGGCCAGCGCCATGCCGGTTTTCAAGGCGCCGCTCGGGCGGGTCCTGGCCCGTGCCCAGAGCGTGGGTGACACTGCCCCGTCCGGGGACTGGACCACCGCCCGTGGCGCGCCCCCCGCGGCGCCACGAGCGGCGCCCACGCCGATGGAGCGCCGCGACGCGGCCCTGCGCTACCTGGCGCGCACGCAGGCGGTCAATGGCAGTTGGGCCGAGGATGAGCGCGCCACCGCCCTGGCGGCGCTGGCGTTCGCCCTGGCCGGGCACACCGCCCACGCGGGTGCGTTTCGCCCCCAACTCATCCGCGCCGCCCGCTGGCTGGCGGCGCGCGCCCCCGCCGAGGGCGCCCTGGTCGCCCTGGCCCGCGCCGCGCTGGAGGGCGCGCCGCCGGAAGCGGCTGCCGCCGCCGCCGCGGCAGAGGCGACCCTGCGCGCCGCGGGCTTGAGCTGGGCCGAGGCTATCGCCCTCCAGCGCCTGGGTGGCGACGCCGATGGCGCGGTGGCGCCTCCCGCCGCCGATCCGCTGCGCCCCGCGGCGACGGCGCTGGCCCTCACCGCCGCGCTGGCGATCCTTGTGGCTGATTAAGCGCGGGGAGTAACGGTTCACACCCGGGGTAACACCCGCGCCCGGGAGCGCGGGCGGGACGCCCTCGTCGCGTCTACGCGGGCAAGCTGCCCGCGCTCCCAGGAGACATGCGAACGTGGCACAGGTGCGCATGGTGACGTACGGCAACGGCAAGCTGCCCGCGCTCCCAGGAGATATGTGAACACTTACGCGCGGGGAGCCCCGGGTTCCCCGCGCTCGGGCCCGGCCCTCCCTCCCGCGGCATCAGCCCGGAAGCATGTGGCGGAGCGAACCTCGATGCACACCGAGACCCTCGCGGAGCAGATCCGCGCCGAAGCGCGCAAGGTGCTGGTTGGCCAGGACGAGCCGTTCACCCTCCTGCTGGTCGCCCTGCTGGCTGGCGGCCACGTCTTGCTCGAAGGCGCCCCCGGCACCGCCAAGACGCTGATGGCCAAGACCCTGGCCCTGTTGGTGCGGGCCGAGTTCAAGCGCGTGCAGTTCACCCCCGATCTGATGCCCTCGGACGTGCTGGGCACCCAGGTCTTCGATATGGCGACGGGCCAGTTCCGGCTGCGACGCGGGCCGATCTTCACCCAACTGCTCCTCGGCGATGAGATCAACCGCGCCCCGGCCAAGACCCAGAGCGCCCTGCTGGAGGCCATGGAGGAGCGCCAGGTGACCATCGAGGGCGAACGGCTGCCCCTGCCCGACCCCTTCTTCGTGGTCGCCACCCAGAACCCCATCGAGTACGAGGGCACCTACCCGCTCCCCGAGGCGCAGCTCGACCGCTTCCTCTTCAAGGTGCTCCTGGATTATCCGCCCTCCGAGGTGGAACTGGAGGTGCTGCGGCGCTACCACCACGGCTTTGACGCCCACCGGCTGGAGGAAGCGGGTCTGCGCCCGGTGGTCGCTCCGGCCGATCTGCAAGCCTGCCGTGCCGAGATCCGCGAGGTCACCGTCGAAGAAGGCGTGCTCGGCTACATTGGGCGCATCGCCCAGGAGAGCCGGCGCAGCCCCGACCTGCTGATGGGCGGCTCGACCCGCGCCAGCATTGCCCTGCTGCTGAGCGCCAAGGCCTACGCGGCCATCCACGGGCGCGCCTTCGTGACGCCCGACGATGTGAAGGCCCTGGTGCGTCCGGTCTACCGCCATCGGATCATTCTGCGGCCCGAAGCCGAGATCGAGGGATTGACGCCCGATACGGCCCTTGGGCGCGTGCTCGCCCGCGTCGAGGCGCCACGCTGACCCCGCCTATGCGCCAGCCTGCCCTGCCCCTTCCGCCGCCCCTGCGCGGCGCCGACCCGGACTCGTTCGCCCGCGATACGGTGCTGCGCCGTCTGCCGGCCATTGCCGGGCGCGTGCTCACCGAGAATCGCCTCGATCATCAGGCGGCGCGCGCCGTCGCGGGCCTGGCCGCCGAGATCCCCTTCACGCCGCTGCGCCCCCTCGCCGACGATGCGGCGCCCGATCTGGCCCTCTGGCGGAGCTACCTCGCCCCCTACGCCGGCCAGGACTGGCTCGCCGTGCCCTGGTTCCTCGCCGAGACGTACTTCTACCGGCGCATCCTGGAGGCGATCGGCTACTTCCGGCCCCGCTCGGGCGCCTACGGCCGCGACCCCTACGCCCGCCAGAAGCGCCTGGGGCTCGAACACACGTCCCTGGCCGGGCTGAGCGATGAGCCGTTGCCCCTCGATGCGGCCCTCCGTGGCGCGCTGTGGGGGAACCAGGCCGACCTGAGCCTCTGGCCCGCGGATGCCGGCGACGGACCTGGCGACGCCACCCTGCTGGCCGACGACGGCCCCGCGGTCCTGGCCCATCTCGACGCGCTCATCGCCCGCTCCGCCACGGTGGATGTCGTGCTCGACAATGCCGGGGCCGAACTGGTGCATGACCTGCTCCTGGCCGATGCGCTGCTCGCCCGGGGCCTGCGGGTGCGGTTGCACCCCAAGGCCCATCCCACCTTCGTCTCCGATGCCACCGCCGGCGACGCGCGCGACACCGTAGCCTGGCTGGCGGAGCGACCCGGCCCCGTCGCCCGCGCCGCCGAGCGGCTCATCGCCGCGCTGGCGACGAGTCGCCTGACCCTGCACGACGACTGGTTCTGGACCTCGCCCCTGGCGGGCTGGGAGATGCCCGAGACTCTCTTCGACTTCCTGGCGACCTCGGGGTTGCTGATCAGCAAAGGCGATGCCAACTACCGCCGCTGGCTCGGCGATCGCCACTGGCCCGCCGACACGCCCCTGGAGGCCGTCCTGGGCTACGCCCCGGCGCCGCTCCTGCTGCTGCGCACCTGCAAGTCCGAAGTGGCGATTGGCCTGGATCAGGCCCGCGTCGCGGCGGCGCGCGCGCGCGATCCGCAGTGGATGATCAACGGGCGCTGGGGGTTGGCGCAGTTCGTCGCGATCGCGCCCTGACGTGGTGTGGGGAAACCCGGTTTCCCCGCGCCCCTGCGGACGCGGGCCGGAGGCCCGCGCACCCGGGCCCCGGCCCGCAGAAGGGTGCGGGAGGGCGTAGCCCGCGCGCAGGAGTATGGGGAAAGCCGGTTTCCCCATCTCCCCACCCGGTGGGAGGGTGTGAGAGGGCTGCGCCCTCACGCAGGGGGAAGGGGAAACCGGGTTTCCCCATACCCTCAACCCGTGGGAGGGGTTGGGAGGGCTGCGCCCTCACGCAGGGGAAGGGGAAACCGGGTTTCCCCATCTCTCCCCGGTGGGAGGGGTTGGGAGGGCTGCGTCCTCACGCAGGGGAAGGGGAAACCGGGTTTCCCCTTCCCCTCCCGCCAGGGAGGGGTTAGGAGGGCTTGCCTTCCCGCTCCTTGGGAACACCAGGTTTCCCCGCCCTTCCGCAGTATGCGGACAGGCTCTTAGCCTTCGACCGCCTTCAGATCCTCAACGACCGGCTTTGCGGCCTCGGTCAGTTCGGTGTTCACCTCGCCGAACACCTTCGCCGTATCCTCGCGGTTGACGATGATCCGCTCCAGGCCCTTGCCGATGATCTGGTCGCCGTTGCGCACGAAGACGCGCGCGGCATCCTGGGCGCGGGTCAGCGGAAGTTGCTCCACCGCGGTCTTGAAGTTGGGGTTCTCGGCGAAGAAGGCCTGCATCTCTGGCGACCGTTTGGTGCTGATGCGCACCGGCATGTAACCCGTGTCGCGCGCCCAGATGCCAGCCTGCTCGGGGTTGGTGGCGAAGGCGATGTACTTCATCGCCGCAAGTTGCTTCTCGGCGGGCGTCTCGGTGGGAATGGCCAGGCCGGCGCCGCCGGTGCAGCAGCCGAAGCTGGTCTCTTTGGGCAAGAAGCCCACGCCGACCTGGAAGGGCGCGTTGCGGGTAATGCCGCTGAGCGCGCCGGTGGAGGCCAGCATCGCGGCGCCAACTCCGCCGATGAAGTCCTTATTGAGATCCTGCACCAGGGTGGCCCAGCCGAACTTGTTGGCGGTATCCTGGTAGAACTGCCCCGCCCGGAGGGTATTCGGGTCGGTCATAGTCATGGTGAAGTCCGGCAGCGAGTACTGGCCGCCGTGCTGCCAGGTGACGCCCTGGAACAGCCAGGCGATGTAGCTGGCCCCGGTGGGGTGCAGGAAAGCGGCGCGGGTCAGTTTGTCGCCCTCTTTGACGACCAGTTTCGGCGCCCACTCGCCGAACTCGGCCCAGGTCTCGGGGGCGCGGTCGGGCAGCCCGGCCTCGGCCCAGAGTTGCTTGTTGTAGTAGAAGAGCGGCGTCGAGCGGGCGAAGGGGATCCAGAAGTGCTTGTTCTGGCGCACGCCTTCGTTCAGCAGCACAGGCTCGTAGTCGGCGAAATCCAGGTTGACCTGCTTCGCCAGGTCGTCAAGCTGGGTGATGGCCCCGGCCAGGTAGAAACCGAACCACCAGACATCGGAGAGGAGAACGACGTCGGGGATGGTGCGGGCCTGCAGGGCTGCGGTGAACTTCTGGGCAGTCTCCTCGTAGCTGCCCTGGAACTGGTACTCGACCTGCACCTCGTTCTGCGACTCGTTGAAGCGCTTGACCATGGCCTGCTCGGCCTCGCCAAGCACGCCGCTGAACGACCCCCAGTAGGTGATATTGACGGTCGAGCCGGTCTGGCTGACGACGGTGGGGGCCGCGGTGGTGGGGGCGGGCGCCGCGGGGGCCGTCGTCGGCGTGGCGGGCGCCTGGGCGCCGCAGGCCGCCAGGGCCGTGGCGCCGCCGCCGGCGATCAGCATCCGAAGCATCTGGCGACGAGACAGCTTGCGCTGCTCCATGCGTGGGTCTCCTTTCTCCATACTCGCGAGCATCTGTATGCACACGGGGGTCTCTCGTCCCCCGGAGGTGCCGCCTGGGGCCTGTGCGGGTTTCGGGAGGGCATCGCCCCCTCGGGAACACTCTCACCGGCGTCTGACGTGAACATAGGCTGCTCACCTACGCGCATGCGACGCTGCAGCCCCCCTCCTAACCTCCCCCCGCTGGGGGGGGCACCGGGTGCCCGCCCCCAGCGGGGGAGGGTCCGGGAGGGGGCCGTCACCGTGCCCGCGGCGCCGTAGCGCGGGCGAGACGCCCGCGCTCCCGGGCCGTTTGCATCGGGCGGTATGCGCCCCGCGCATGGGGCCGAACGTGAACATAGGCTGCTGGAGCAGGGGTGTGGGGAAACCGCGTTTCCCTATACCCCCGCCCGCGGTGCGGATTCGGGAGGGATTCTGCCTCCCAGAACGTCATCGGATACCCCGGGTATCCGAACAGGCGCTTAGCCTTTCACCGCGCCGGTGGCGATCCCTTCCACAATGTAGCGCTGGACGAACAGGAAGACGATCATGACGGGGA
>DAOTYR010000071.1:0-2612 GCA_034434655.1 Chloroflexaceae bacterium | reverse complement strand
GGGACCATCGGTCCCTTCCGCGCCGGGATCGGCAAACTGATCGCCGAGTTCCCCGGCACCCCGGTCATCCCCACCTACATCGAAGGTACGACCCGCGTCATGCCCAAGGGCGTGCTCATTCCGCGGCCCTTCAAGGTGCACATCTCCTTCGGCGAGCCGATATACCCGAAGGCGCACCCGAAGTTGCGCGCCACCTGGCAGAGCGCCGCCGACGAGGTGCGCGCGGCGATTATTCGCCTCGGCGCCCCTGAACCGGCCATAGAGGGGTGATTCCATGATCGCCCTGCGCATCCCTGAAGATCGTGCCCCCTGGCGGCCCGCGGCTGTGCCCTCCTCCCTAACGTGAAAATAGGCTGCTGGAGCAGGGGTATGGGGAAACCCGGTTTCCCCACGCCCCCGCCCGCGGGCGGGCCTGGCCCTCACGCAGGGGGATGGGGAAACCGGGTTTCCCCATACCGTCATCCAGTGGGAGGGTTTCCTCCCGCGGGCAGGGGTGCGGGCGCAACCACGGGATCGCGGCGGGTCAGGCCCTCCGCACCGCCCCCAAACGAGTACGTCCAGGGCCGCGCAGCGCAACCTACCCCCGGAGCTTCGCCGCCAGGTCCACGAAAAACGGCAGCAACTCGGGGTTGCGCAGCGAGTCGGGATTGGCCGCGCGTTCCACCGGCACGCCCATGAGGATCTTCTTCACTGGCACTTCCAGTTTCTTCCCTGAGAGTGTGCGCGGCACGTCGGGAACGGCGAAGATCGCGTCGGGCACATGGCGCGGCGACAGCGCCGTGCGGATGGCATCCTTTATTTTGCGCTCCAGGGCCGCATCAAGCTCCACGCCCTCGCGCAACACCACGAACAGCGGCATGTACGACGCCCCGCCTAACCCCTCCAGGTCCACCACCAGGCTATCGAGCACCTCGGGCAGACCCTCGACCACGCGGTAGATCTCGCTGCTGCCCATGCGCACGCCCTGGCGGTTGATCGTGCTATCCGATCGCCCGTAGATCACCACCCCGCCCCGCTCGTTGATCACCACCCAGTCGCCGTGGCGCCATGTGCCGGGATACATCTCGAAGTAGCTCTCGCGGTAGCGTCGCCCGTCGGGGTCGTTCCAGAAATAGATCGGCATCGAGGGCATCGGCTCGGTGACCACCAGTTCGCCCATCACGCCGATGACGCTGTTGCCGTCGGTATCATAGGCCTGGGCATTGACCCCCAGGGCGCGGCACTGGAGTTCGCCACTGTAGACGGGGAGGATCGGCGCCCCGGCGATGAAGCAGCCGCAGACATCGGTGCCGCCGCTGATCGAGGCCAGCCACAGGTCCGACTTGACATGCGCGTAGACCCATTCGAAACCCTCTGGCGGCAGAGGCGAGCCGGTGGAGCCTATGCCCACCAGGGCGCTCAGGTCGTATTGCCGGCCCGGCGCAACATCGCTCTTCATCAGCGCGGTAATGTAGCCGGCGCTGGTGCCGAAGAAGGTCATCCGGCTCTCCTCGGCGAAGCGCCAGAGCGCCCCCATGTCGGGATGGGCCGGGCTGCCGTCGTAGAGAAGCACCGTCGCCCCCACCAGCAAGCCGCCGATGAGCAGGTTCCACATCATCCAGCCAGTGGTGGTGTACCAGAAGAAGCGATCCCCCGGCTTGAGGTTGAGGTGCAGGTGCAACTCCTTGAGGTGCTGGATGAGAATGCCGCCCTGGCTCTGCACGATCGGCTTGGGCAGGCCGGTGGTGCCCGAGGAGTAGAGCACCCAGAGCGGATGCTCGAACGGCACCGGTTCGTAGCGCAACTCGCCCGGCGTCGCCAGGGCCTCCTCCCAGGCGAGGATACGCCCGGAGAGGCCCGCCGGGGCGGCCTGAGGGTCGAGGTAGGGCACGAAGATGGTCGCCTCGAGGGTCGGCAGGGCGGCCTGGATCTCGGCCACCACCGCGCGCCGGTCGAAGGGCTTGCCGCCGTACTGGTAGCCGTCCACCGCCACCAGCACCTTCGGCTCGATCTGCTTGAAGCGATCGATCACGCTGGGGCTGCCGAAGTCGGGCGAACAACTCGACCAGACCGCGCCAAGGCTGGCGGCGGCGAGGAAGGCCACCAGGGCCTGGGGAACATTGGGAACATAGCCGACCACCCGGTCGCCCGGGCCAACCCCGAGGCCCCGCAGCGCCGCGGCCACACTGGCAACCTGGCGCTCCAGGTCGGCCCAACTGATCGGCGTCAGCGGCTGGCGCTCGGACTGAAACAGCGCCGCGGGATGGTCGGGCGTGGCCCGGCGAAACACATGCTCGACGTAGTTGAGCGTGGCGCCCTCGAACCAGCGCGCGCCGGGCATCGTATGGCTGGAAAGGACCCGCGTGTAGGGCGTGACCGAGCGGATCTGGAAGTACTCCCAGAGCGACTCCCAGAAGGCCTCGAGGTCGGCGACCGACCAGCGCCACAACTCGTCGTAGGTGGCGAAGCGCAGACCGCGGGTGGTCTCGAGCCAGCGCATATAGGCGCGGATGTTACTGCTGTCCTGCAACGCCTGCGAGGGCGTCCACAGCAGGCGCGGAGCGGGAACGTTCGTCATTGAACACCTCCTGATGACCGATGCTGCCGAAGGGCATGATACCGCATCTGGGAAG
>DAOTYR010000070.1:0-8556 GCA_034434655.1 Chloroflexaceae bacterium | reverse complement strand
CGGGGGCTGGGGAACCCTGGGTTCCCCGGTCCCCCACCCGGTGGGAGGGGTTGGGCGGGCGCAGCCCGCGAGCCGGGGGCTGGGGAACCCTGGGTTCCCCGGTCCCCCACCCGGTGGGAGGGGTTGGGCGGGCGCAGGAAGAATCTCATGTTCATTCTGTCGGTAGGCGGCGTAGCCGCATGAACGGCTACAGGTACAGCCGCAGATACTGTTATAATTGTCACTATGGCAAAGATCATCGTCGCAATGAGCGGCGGCGTGGATAGTTCCCTTGCCGCGGCGCTGTTACACGAAGCGGGACACGAGGTCGTCGGGGTGACTATGCACCTCTGGGACGACGACGACGAGCGCCTGGCCGAGAGCCTCTGCTGCGCGGCAGAGATGGCCGAGAGCGCCCGGCGCGTCTGCGCGCGCCTCGGCATCCCCTACTATGTCTTCAACTACCAGCAGGAGTTCCGGCGGCACGTGATTGAGTATTTCATACACGCCTACGCCCAGGGCTACACCCCCAACCCCTGCCTGGAGTGCAACCGCGAAATCAAGTTTCGGGCGCTGCTGGAACGCGCTCGCGCCCTGGGCTTCGACTACGTGGCGACGGGCCACTACGCGCGCATCGCCCGTGAGCATGAGCATGCCCCGTACCAGTTGTTGCGCGCGATTGACCGGGAGAAGGACCAGTCGTACATGGTCTACATGCTCGGGCAGGGCGACCTGGCGCGGCTGATGTTTCCCATTGGCGGGTTGACGAAGCCGCAGGTGCGCGACATGGCCGCCGCGCGGGGTTTGCCGAGCGCGTATCGTGAGGAGAGCCAGGACATCTGCTTCGTGCCGGGAGGCGATTATCGCAACCTGTTGCGCGAGGCGGCGCCGGAGAGTCTCGTTCCCGGGCCGATCGTCGATCTCCAGGGCCGCGAGATCGGCCGTCACCGTGGCCTGCCGCTCTACACCATCGGCCAGCGCCGCGGCCTCGGCGTGAGCGGCGGTGTGCCTCTCTACGTGGTCGATCTCGACGTGGGCCGCAATGCCCTGATCGTCGGCCCGCTGGAGGCCATGCTCCGCCATCGCTTCGATGTGGACCGGCCGACCTTCGTCGAGGGGCAGCGCCCGGAAGAGCCGTTCCGCTGCGAGGTGCAGGTGCGCGCCCACGCCGCGCCTGCGCCTGCCGAAGTCGCGCCGCTGCCCGCCGGGCGGCTGCGGGTGCGCCTGCTGGCCCCGCTCAAGGCGATCACCCCGGGGCAGGCCGCGGTCTTCTACGATGGCGATCGGGTCATCGGCGGGGGGCGGATCGTTCGTTCAGGACAGGATACGTAGTGCGTGGGTTGCCCGCCAGGCACGTGTTCACATGTCTCCTAACGTGAACATAGGCTCTCGAAGAGGGGTGTGGGGAAACCGGGGTTCCCCACACCCCCACCCGCGGGAGGGTCTGGGAGGGCGCAGCCCTCCCAGGAACAACCGTATGTTCATTGCGGCGTTGTGCGGCGCAGCCGCATGGACGGCCGGGAGCGCGGGCATCATGGTTATTGAGCAATTCATCCGGTATGTCGAACTGGCCGTGGGGCTGATGGTCTTTGAATACATAATCCGGTATAGGCCGCGCAGGCGGCCTTCGTATCCCCTAGCCGAGGGCTTCAGCCCCACGGCTAGCCCGGCATAGCGGATTAATTTTTCAAAGACCATCAGCCCCTCGGCCAGGGGATGCGAAGGCCGCCTGCGCGGGCGAGAGCGGATGCATTGCTCAAAGACCATCTTGCCCGCGGAGACGCGACGAGGGTGGGATGCCCGCGCTCCCAGGCGCGCGGGTTACCCCAGGTGTGAATAGTTTTACCCTGGCAGGACGTAGCCCTCCCACACCCTCCCGCGGGCCGGGGTCTGGGGAAATCCGCTTTCCCCGGCCCCTGCTCCGACACACGACGTTCACGTGATGTTGCTCCAGGAAAGGCAACGCTGTGTTCATTGGCCTGGCGCCGGCAATTTTCCTGCTGTTGCTCCTCGCTACCGCCAGCGCTACCCTGGGGCACGTGCTCCTCGGGCGGCGCTGGCGGCAGTTGCCGATCTTCTGGCTGACGGCGTTCGCCGGGTGCCTGCTGGCCTACGGCCTGGGCCTGCGCCTGCCGCTGGCCCTGCCGCAGCCCGCCGACGTGCCGGTGCTCGAGGCCGTGCTGCTGGCCTGGATCCTGATGATTATTGTCTCGCGCCTGCGGGTATGATATAATCGCCGCCGCTGTCCAGGCAAAACACCGCATTCTGATGCCGAGGATAAAGAGGTGGGGCCATGATGCCCCAAGAGCGGAGGGCCTGCCGTGCTACGATGGATTGGAATTGGCCTGGGTGTGCTGCTCCTGTTGCTGATCGCTGCGGTCGTTGGCCTGTATCTAGCCCCGGTGGGCGTTCGTGAAGCGACGCGCGACATCTTTATCATCATCCTGGGCTTCTTCACGCTCGCCAGCACCATTCTCACCATCGCCATCCTCTTCGGACTGCTCTACGTGCTCAATCGCCTGGATCGGCTCGCGCGCCTGAGTCTGATGCCCAAACTTGACGAGTTGTCAGTCAAGTTGAATGACGTCCTGGACAGCACCAGGACGCTGGCAGCGAACGCGAAAGACACTGCCGGCACAGTCGTCGGGACGACGGGGTTCGTTTCGGAGCGGGTCGTCTCACCGATCATCCGGGTTTCCAGCCTCGTCACCGGGGTCGCGGCGGCGGCCACCACCTTCGCCCGCCGCGACGCGCCGGAACGTTTCAGCGGCGAGTCGTAACCGCCGGGCTACGCTCTGGTAATGCGCCCACGCTATACTTGCCCCAGGTTGCAGGCCGTGATGGCGCCTTGCGTGGTGAGAAGGTACGATTCCTTGTCGGAAAGCTCCGCAGCGTGGTATCATACACGCCGGCAGGCTGCTGCTGCCGCACAAGCAACGGAGGCAGCAGCCTCGATCGTGGCTCGGGCAGGTTGGAGCCTGGCGTGATACCATTTTGGATTGCCGATGTTGGATTGTCGATTGCCTTGCAGGGCGTCACCGTGCGATCCAGCACTTCGACGAATGCGGAATGTTCAACAGGAAATGGTATGACACCTCCTCGCCCGGTTGGAGGAAGGTGGGGAAACCGGGTTGCCCCACGCCCCTGCCTGAGGAGCGGGTCCGGGAGGGCGCAGCCCTCCGCATCTCCCCCAACGGTGACCGGGAACGGTCGCACAGCGAACCTGTGTCTTAGCGCGAAGATCCGGGAGGCGATGAACGCACAGCGCTTTTCATACGGTGGTCAGGCAGTGCTTGAGGGGGTCATGATGCGTGGCCGCCAGCAGGCCACCGT
The DNA here is from genome assembly GCA_034434655.1 of Chloroflexaceae bacterium. Taxonomy (GTDB): domain Bacteria; phylum Chloroflexota; class Chloroflexia; order Chloroflexales; family Chloroflexaceae; genus JACAEO01. Next base: position 5,244 of record DAOTYR010000070.1, on the reverse strand, counting down.
CGCCGTTCGCCGTCCCGATGGCGCCCTCGCCGTCAAGCACATTCCCGTCGCTGCCCAGACCTGGCCGGCGTGGACCAGGCGCCCCGTTATCCGCGGCCTGGCCGGGTTGTGGGAGGCGGTCCGCATTGGCAAGCAGGCCCTCGATTTTTCGGCCACGGTTGCGGTTGGCGATCAGGACCAGGATCTCCACCCGGTCGCGCAGTTCGGCATCCTGGCAGTGGCGCTGGGGATCGCAGTGGGGGTGTTTGTGTTGCTGCCCTCGTTGATCGCCAATTACGCCGCTGAACACGGCGCGCCGGTACTGGTGCGTGAGATGATCGAAGGCGCAATCAATCTGCTCCTCGTCATGGCGTACATTTACGCCATCAGTCGCCTGCGGGACATTCAGCGGGTCTTCGGGTACCACGGCGCCGAGCACAAGGTGATCAACGCCTATGAAGCCGGCGCTCCGCTGACGGTCGAGGCGGTCCGGCAGTTCTCCCGCATTCATCCCCGTTGCGGTACCAGTTTTCTGGTTATCGCCGCGTTGATAGGCTTCGTCATGTTTCTGTCGGTGAGTGGTCTGCCGCTCTGGCCACGCATTGGCGCCCGGATCATGCTCATCCCGCTGGTGGCGGCGGTGGCCTTCGAGGCCATGCGCTTCGCCGCTGCGCACTACCATCGTCCCTGGGTGCGTCGCCTGCTTACCCCGGCCCTGGCGACGCAACATCTGACAACCCGTGAACCCGATGATGCGATGATCGCGACGGCCATCGCCGCCCTCGTCCCCGTTTTGGAGGCGGACGGCGTCGCATCGGCTGCCGCGGAGGCGCCCGAAGCCACGTTCGCTGTTACTGCGTGAGGCCCGCGCGACCTGGCGGCAAGACCTGGCGTAACATATGTGGCTGCCCGTGGTGCGCGCCCAGCCTCTGGAGGCATTGCAATGGCCCTCGAAGGCAACATTCGCGATTTTGGCCTCTCCGATTTTCTGTACCTGGTCGATCGGGGTGATAAGACTGGGGGCTTGTACCTGTCGCGCGGGCAGGAAACCGCCTTGCTGTTCTTCGAGCGGGGCAAGCTGGTGATGGCCGTGCGGCGCCCCGAGGATCAGCAGCCCGACTTGCTGGTGCGGCTAGGTCTGCTTACGGAAAGCCAGTTGGCCCGCGCCCGCGCCAGCCTGGCCGCTCGTGGCAATGGCGCAACCCTGACCGAAGTCATCCTGGCCGAGAACCTGGCCCCGCGTGAGCAACTGCAAGGGGCGCTGCAAAGTTTCTCCGAAGAGGCGGTCTATGGCCTCTTCGGCTGGCCCGAAGGCGAGTTTCGCTTCGAGCATAACCAGCGCCCCGATCCGGCAGCGCCCACCATTCCCTCGCCGATCTCGGTGGATCACCTGATCATGGAAGGCTCCCGCCGCATTGATGAGCTGGGCCGGATCAAAGATCGCATTCCTTCCACCGACCTGGTGGTGCGCTTTCTCGATCAGCCCGGGGTGCGGATCAAAGGGATCAAGCTCTCGACCGAGGAATGGCGCGTGATTGCCCGGATCAATGGCCGTGACACCCTGGCCGAGATCGCGCAGAAGACGAATCTCAAAGAATTCGACGTCTGCCGAATCGTCTATGGCTTCTTGACCGCGGGTCTGGTAGAGGTGGTGAAGAAGCCTGTGCCGATGCCCCTTGCCCGTGGCGGCCCCGTCGAGACGTCCCGGGTCAAGCGGAGCCTGGTGAACCGCATCATCAGTCGTATTAAAGGCATGTAACACCCGATGTGTGCTTCATCCAGGGCACAGCACCGAAGCGGAGGGCTGGAGTGCAGACTGTAAAGATGGTAATCAGCGGCGCCGTGAACGCCGGCAAAACCGAGTTCATCCGCTCAATCAGCGAGATCGAGGTGGTCTCGACCGAGCGCCGCGCGACCGATGATACCAGGATGATCAAAAAGGAGACTACGGTTGCGATGGACTTCGGTCGCATCGCGATCGGGCCCGATCTGGTGTTGCATCTTTTCGGCACACCCGGGCAGAAGCGCTTCGACTTTATGTGGGAGATCCTCTCCGAGGGGATGCTCGGTCTGGTTATCCTGGTAGATAGTACGCGCCCGGAGACGTTCCGCGAGACGAACCGGATCATCGATTTCTTCATCTCGTACCGCGATACGGCCTATGTCATCGCGGCAAATAAGCAAGATCGCCCCAACGCCTGGAGTCCGGAGGAACTGCGCCTCGCCTTGCGCCAGCCGCCGCACATCAAAGTGCTGCCCTGCGTCGCCTCCGACCGCGAGAGTGTGAAGAACGTGCTGCTCGAACTGCTCTACGTCATTCAGGAGCGGAGCGAGGAGTAGTTCCAGGACGGAGAGGTAAGGGATGGGAGGGCGCAAGCCCTCCCATCCCTTTTGGTTCGTTCCCGCTGGCGGGGCGCGGGCAGGCCCCACCTCACCGTTCTGCCCGCGAAGGTTGTTCCTGGGAAGGCGCAGCCCCCCAGACCCTCCCGCGGGCCAGGGGTTGGGGAAACCTGGTTTCCCCAGCCCCCTTATCATGGGACGCGCACCCAGCGCGCCTGGTCGAACCAGATCGTCGCCCCGGCGTCGCCGGCGAGCGCCCCGCTCTGCACGTAGCCTTCCACACCGGCCTTGAAGGGGAAGCGCCCCAGATGCACCCAGCCGGTCTGGGCGCGCTGGTTGAGCATAACCTCCAGGGCGCCGTCGCGGTGCTGGATGACGTAGCGCGCCTGGGTGGCGCGCTCGCGTTTGCTCGGGCAGATTGGCACATGCACGAAGAGATCGTACTCGGCTTCGACGGGGAGATTGGGCTGCCAGCGCACAACAGGACCGCCCCGCGCCGGGTCGTTCACCGTGGTGGCCTGGTAGGCATGGCGCCCCATGCCGCAGCCGACGGGGCTAGCACTGAGCGCCGCCTCATTGTGCCAGAAATCGCCGCCAAGCTCGTCAACCACGTGCTCGGCGGTGGACGGGTCGCGCTGGGGCGGGCCGGCGAGAGGGTCCTGTCCCAGCCAGAGGTAGGTAACCTCCACCTCGGCCTGGTCGCCAACGATCCCCAGATCATCCCACCAGATCCCATCGCCTATATCCATCGCCGTGGGGAAGCGCACAACGCCCTTGTCGGCGCGCCCGCCGTTGAAGCCTTCGTAGTAGGCGGCGTGGTCGACGGGCCAGCCGCGCTCAAGCTGCGGAAAGCCGCGACGCGGCTGGTTCCAGTAGTCGTCCCGTTCGCTGTGGGGGCCGACGTCGTAGACCGGGGCCACGACACTGCGCCCCTGGTAGGTGATGCGCACCTGGTACTCATCGCGACCACGGGTGGACAGCGCCGTCCATGAGGGCAGGGCGACGAAGCGCGCTCGAGGCGGAATGACATAGCCATTGGCCGTTCGCCCGCCGACCATGCCCAGCCGGGTGGCGCGGATGCGGAAGGTTGGGGCGATGCTGAACGGTGTCGCGCTGGCCGCCGCGGAGACAGAGGGTGTCTGGTTCGTGCTGGCGAGGCGCACATCGCGCAGCGTGGGCGCGGCGTCGGCGCTCCCGAGGAGGATCACGCGGTACTGCGCGCGGCGCAGTGGCCGGTCGAAGCCGACCACCGCCCCGTCGGGAAGGTTGGTGACCCAGGGCAGCCAGCGCTGGCCATCCGGGCTGCCGCGCAGATCAACGCGCGCCTCGGTGCCGGGAGGGAGCGTGGCGGTGTAGCTGAGTTTCAGGCGGGTGACGGGTGGGTCGAGCGGAACGGCCTCGGAGAGGGCGCTGCCATAGCGCTGGTACCCGGCAACGATGGACGGGGGCGGGCCAGCATCGGCCGCGAGCGTGAGCGCGCGATCGGGGCCGCTCCACGCGCCGTCAAGCAACTCCAGGCCTCCAGCGTACACGGGGCTGTCTGCCAGGACGGGAAGGGCAGGGACGAAAGCGGTGACGAGGATCAAGAGCGCCCAGAGGGCCCGCGACCACAGCCTGGGGGATCGCTTGCTGCTCAATCGGTCCTCCGTTGTCTACGTTCCTGGTAGCATTGCCACACCCTGGTGGACGGAGCGGATTATAGCATAAATTGTTCTTAACACGACAGCCGCCCATGCGGCTACGCCCCACATCAATAATGGGAATGCAAAAAGGTTGTTCCTGGGAGGGCTACGCCCTCCCAGACCCTCCCACCGGCTACTTCCATATGACAGGGGGTGTGGGGAAACCTGGTTTCCCCACACCCCCTGCACCCCCGGCCCGGAGGGAGGCCCAAAAAGGCTCGATCCTACAGATTGGCGGGGCGTTCGCCGAGGGTCACCTGGATAGCGCGCTCCCGGCCATCGCGGAGCACGGTGAGAGTGACGGTATCGCCGGGCTTGTAGCGTAGCAGCAACTGGCGGAGCGAGGTGTTGTAATCCAGGCGGACGTTGTCCACCGCGACGATAATGTCACCTTCGCGCAGCCCGGCGCGGGCGGCGGCGCTGCCGGGCTGCACGGCCGGCTCGCCGGGCCGGCTGCTGCGGATATAGGCCCCGTTCTGCACCGGCAGGTTGAACTCAGCGGCCACCTGGCCGTCAATGGTCAGGTAGGTGATCCCCAGGAAGGGGAAGCGCACCCGCCCGGTAGCGATCAACTGGTCGGCCACGTTGCGGAAGATCGCGCTCGGGACGGCGAACCCCAGGCCCTCGACCGGAGCGGCGCCAAAGCCAAAACCGCCGGAGTCGCCGCGCACCACCAGGGTGTTGATGCCGACCACCTCGCCGGCCAGGTTGATCAGTGGGCCGCCGCTGTTCCCCGAGTTAATCGCCGCGTCCGTCTGGATCAGCCCCTCCAGGCCGGTGCCGGGAAGGGAACGGTTCAGCGCGCTGACCACGCCAGCCGTAACGGTGTTGCGGAAGTTGCCCAGCGGGCTGCCGATGGCCAGCACCGTCTCGCCGGGCTGCAACTTCGTCGAGTCGCCAATGCTCGCCACGCCGGGGACGGCGCCCTGGACCCGGATCACGGCGATGTCATTGAGCGGGTCGGTGCCGATCAGCCGCGCTTCCTGCAACGTACCGTCGGCGAAGAGCACGCGCAAGCCGGTGGCATTCTCAACCACGTGGTTGTTGGTGACGATGTGGCCCTGTTCGCTGATGATCACTCCGCTGCCGCTGCCGCGCCCCTGCCGGGTGGTTACGATCACCGTGACCACCGCGCGGCCCACTTTCTGTACCGCGGCGACCACGCTGTCCGAGTGGGCCGAGTGGCCGACGGCGCTCTGGGTGGAAGGCGCCAGGCGTGGGGCGGCCTGCGCCTCGCTCTGAA
>DAOTYR010000069.1:0-3619 GCA_034434655.1 Chloroflexaceae bacterium | reverse complement strand
CCGGCCTGCATCCGCAAGGGGAACACAGGGTTCTCCTGGGTGGGCTTTGCCCTCCCAGACCCTCCCGCGGGGGGGGGCTTGGGGAAACCAGGTTTCCCCATCCCCCTGCGGGGCGGGGGCGTGGGGAAACCGGGTTTCCCCACACCCCTCGCCGAGGGCTTATGTTCACGTTAGAGGGACCGGGGGCGGCAGAGCCGCCCCCGGCTGGTTGTTTGGAAGGGCGCCAGATCTGGCGCCCTTCGATGGGTATTGACCTACGCGGTCGCCTTCCGGCGGGGAGGGGTGGAGGGCCGCAGGCCCTCCGCCAGGCGGTTGTTGCCCGCCCGCGGCGGGAGGGCCGTGGCGATTGCGCCGGGCCGCCTGGCCGCCGCGGGCGGGAAAAGGGGGGTGCAGGGAGGCGAAGCCTCCCCGCACCCCTCTGTCCTTCGGGGGGGGTGGGGAAACCGGGTTTCCCCACACCCCCGCCCACGGGAGGGTCTGGGCGGACGCAGCCCGCTCGCGCGTCCCGTCGGCGCGCGGCGCAGCGGCACGGGGCCGCACCGCGCGCAGCGCCGTATTTGCGTGGTATGCTACAATAGTTCGCGCCGGGATAGTTCCGCAGAAGGAGATCCCCCTATGAACAAAAAGACCATCCGCGATGTCGAGTGGGCCGGCAAGCGCGCTCTGGTGCGCGTTGACTTCAACGTGCCGCAGGATGAGGCGGGCAACGTGACCGACGATACCCGCATTCGCGCCGCGCTGCCGACGATTCGCTACCTCCTGGAGCATGGCGCCAACGGCGTGGTGCTCATGTCGCACCTCGGTCGTCCCAAGGGCAAGGTGGACCCCAGGTACAGCATGCGCCCGGTGGTCGAGCGCCTCTTCGAGCTGCTCCCCGAGGCGCAGGAGGTGCGCAAGACCGAGGCGATCACCGGCCCCGCCGCCGAGGCTGCCGCGGCTGACCTGAAGCCCGGGATCGTCTTGATGCTCGAGAATACGCGCTTCGACCCCCGTGAGGAGAAGAACGACCCGCAGATGGCCGCCGAACTGGCCCGTCTCGGCGATATCTTCGTCAACGATGCCTTCGGCGCGGCCCATCGCGCCAATGCCTCCACCGAGGGCGTGGCCCACGTGCTACCCGGCGTCGCCGGTTTCCTGCTGGAGAAGGAGCTCGAGTACATCGGCGGGGCGCTGGAGAACCCCAGACACCCCTTCGTCACCATCATCGGCGGGGCCAAGATCAGCGATAAGATCGGCGTGATCGAGAACCTCCTCGGCAAGGTGGATGCACTGCTCATCGGCGGCGGGATGGCCAACACCTTCCTCCTCGCGCAGGGCAAGGCCGTGGGCGACTCGCTGGTCGAGCCGGACAGCCTGGAGGTGGCCCGCGACTTGATCGCCAAGGCCCGGGCGGCCAATGTGCGCCTGCTGCTGCCGGTGGACGCGCTGATCGCCGACGCCTTCAGCGCCGATGCCCAGAAGCGCGTGGTCAGCGTAGATGCCGTGCCCGAGGGCTGGCGCATTCTCGACATCGGCCCCGAAACGGTGAAACTCTACAGCGAGGAGATCGCCCGGGCGCAACTGGTGATCTGGAACGGGCCGATGGGCGTGTTCGAGATGGAGCCGTTCGCCGCCGGCACTCACGCCATCGCCCAGGCCATGGCCGCCGCTTCCGAGCGCGGCGCGACCACCATCGTGGGCGGCGGCGACTCGGTGGCCGCGGTCGAGCAGGCCGGCCTGGCGGAGAAGATGTCCCACGTTTCGACCGGCGGCGGAGCCTCGCTCGAGTTGCTCGAGGGCAAGGTGTTGCCCGGCGTGGCCGCCCTCCAGGACAGGTGAGCGCGCGGGCCGCGCCCTCCCACACCCTCCCACCGGGTGGGGTTCGGGGAAACCTGGTTTCCCCGAACCCCGGCTTCGCCACGAAGCGAAAGACTGCGCCATCCCCGAGCGGCCGCTGGAAGCCTGCTCGACCTGCGCCATGAGCGCGATGCCAGGACCTGGACGTTTCGCCTATCATCGCAATACGACGACGCTCGGTGCCTCAGCGGCTCACTCGTTTCGTTCAGTGCTATAGAGGGTGCGGAGGTGTATCTATGGATCCACAACCTGTGAACGACACCTTCCAGCGGATGGATGTCGCGCAGATAAAAGACCTGCTGCAGCGCCACCTGCCCGAGCTTAAGCAGCGCTATCACATCAAATCGCTCGGCCTGTTCGGCTCTTATGTTCGCAATGAGCAGACCGCTACCAGTGATCTGGACGTGCTGGTGGAATTCGACGAGGTCCCGGGACTGCTGGCATATGTCGAACTGCAACAAACTCTCTCCGATTTGCTTCACCTGCAAGTCGATCTGGTGCATCGCCCCGATTTGAAGCCGTTTATTGGTGAGCGAATACTCGCCGAGGTCGTGCCGCTATGAGCGCCGCCCGCGATACGCGCGCGTGGCTCCAGGATATTCTCGCCAGCATCGACAATGTGGAAATCTACACGGCGGGTCTGGACTTTGCACATTTTGCGTCTGCCCTTCAGGTGCAGCATGCAGTGCTGTTCAATTTACAGATCATCGGCGAAGCTGCCAATCGGCTTGAAGGAAACTTTCGTGCGGCCCATCCCGCAGTGCCCTGGTCGCAGATGATTGGTATGCGCAACGTGATTGTTCACGGGTATTTTGCTGTCAATCTACAGATCATCTGGAAGACAATTATCGAGGAACTCCCGCGATTAAAGGCGCTCCTTATCCCCATCCTGGTTGCCATCGACTCCGGCAACGCTGAATAACAGTTGTCACGATTGACCGTTGCGGCGGTAGAGCACCTGCAGTTTCCCTAGAAACCCGCCACAATACTCCTCATTGCATTCCTGATACCCTCGCGATGGATGCGGATAAGTCATCACTGTGATCAGAACCTTCGTCCTGGTGAACTGCGTGGTCATCGCGGCCACTCCAAATGTTTAACTGGAAGCCAGGCAATAGGGGACAAAGCCTCAGCTAACGTTGTCCGATGACAGTATGTCGGGTCAGCCTCCATGCATACCAGAACACTTGGACGATCATTCACCATTCTGGCAAGACGCCGCAATGTCGTATGCTGAACCGACAAGATGCTATACTTGTACTCCTTGAATAGTCCCTCATAATCCTCTTTGCAATGCAATTTCTCTCTGCTTGAAGCGGGAATTCCTAGCTCAGGAAAATGGAAATACTCTAGCCCCAACAAGCCGCACAGACTTCCTGCAAGATTGATACCAGCGCCTTTTGTCTTACCAACATCATTCGCCTCACCGCGATGGCTACCAGGCGCCTTCATTATGCAGATCATGTGTTCTGATTGTCGTATTATGACACCATAAAGCCAGACTTGCAAGTCTCGTACGTGTTCACACCTGGGGCGACACACGCGCCTGGGAGCGCAGGCGTCCCGTCCGCGTCGCGTCTTCGCGGGCAAGCGGCCCGCGCTCCCGGCCTATGTTCACCTCAGCCGTCCATGCGGCTCCGCCGCACAACGCCGTAATGAACATACGTTTGTTCTTGGGAGGGCTGCGCCCTCCCAAACCCTCCCACCGGGTGGGGGGCTGGGGAAACCCGGTTTCCCCAGCCCCCCGTGGGTCGGGGTGCGGGGAAACCGGGTTTCCCCGCAC
>DAOTYR010000068.1:0-15231 GCA_034434655.1 Chloroflexaceae bacterium | reverse complement strand
ATGGCTCTAGATCACCCGGCGCAGCTTGTGCTGCCAACGAGGATCGGTCCGCCACGGTTCCTGGATACGTGGGTGGTGCGCGAGCGTTTGATCGAGGCCCTCGGCGCACTCACGGCCCAGGTGATCTTGATCATTGCTCCGGCCGGCTTCGGCAAGTCCACCCTCGCTGCGCAGTGGTTGTTCAGCCAGGTTCGCGCGGTCGGCGCGGCACGCCCATCGCTTGCAGCGCAGACCCCCACGGCCTGGCTCACGCTCGATGAGCACGACCAGAACCCGCTGCGCGTCCTCACCTACCTGGCGAGGGCGGTGGAGCACGCCGCTCCCGGTTCGCTGCCCAACACCCTCGACCTGCTCAACGCCGCGCAGCCCGCATCCCTCTATGCCATCCTGGAAGCCTTCCTGGTCGAACTCAATGCCCTGCCACACGGGCTGACCCTGGCGCTCGACGATTACCATTGCCTGACCAGCGAACCGGCGCATCAACTGATCGCTTACGTCGTGCGGCGCCTGCCTCGCGGCTGCCGCCTGGTGCTCATCAGTCGCACCGACCCGCCCCTGCCCCTCGTGCGCCTGCGCGCCGAGCATCAACTTGCCGAGTTGCGCGCCGCCGACCTGCGCTTCACCCTCGCCGAGACCATCGCCCTGCTCACGGCCCTCGAAGGCGCGCCGCCCGACCCAGCCCGCGCGGCGGCCCTGCACCGGCAGACCGAGGGCTGGCCGATCGCGCTGCACCTGGCGGCGCTGGCGCGGGCCGACGGGCGCGCCACCGCGGAGTTGCCCGGTCGGGCGCGCCGGCAGATCGCCGAGTACCTGGCCGACGAGGTGCTGACGCGCCAGCCGCCCCAGGTGCAGGCGGCCCTGCCGGCGCTGGCGATCCCGGAGCGCTTCTGCGCTGGCCTGGCGGCGGCCGTGCTGGGCGCGCCCGAGCACGTGGGCGAGACGCTGATCGAGCGCCTGGAGCGGGCGAACCTGTTCCTTATCCCGCTGGATGAGGAGGGGCGCTGGTACCGCTTCCACGCGCTGTTTCGCGACCTGTTGCAGCGTCGGCTGCACCAGACGGGCGACGATAGCCTGGAACGGACGCTGCAGCGGCGGGCGGCGGACTGGCTGGCCGCCGACGGGCAGGTGGAGGAGGCGGTGCGCCTCTATCTGGCCGCCGGTGAGGATGACGCGGCGGCCTTGCTGGTCGAGGAGCGACTCATTCCGGAAATGGACAACGATGTGGCAGGTGAGCCGGTGAGCCTTCGGCTTGAACTCCTGCCGCGCCACCTGATTCTTCGCCGTCCGGGGCTCAGTTTGCTCCAGGCCCGTCTGGCAGTCTTCAGCATGGACATCGAGGGGGTGGAAAGCGCCCTGGCCCAGCTCGACGCCTTGCTCGCCAGCGCCCCCGATCCCGACCGGGCGCTCCCGTGGGCAAGCGCGGCGGGCGATCTGGCGGCGATGCGGGGCATCCTCGCCTGCTGGAAGGGACGCTCCAGCGAGGCGATCCAGGAGTTGCACCGGGCGCTCACCCTCCGGCCCGCGCAGGCCCTCGCCATTCAGGCGCTCCTGTTACTGAGCCTGGCCTATATCCTCGACGGCCGGTACGACGATGGCATTCGGCTGTTTCAGAACGGCATTCCCGAGATGCGCGCAACCCTGGGCCGGCACTGCGAGGTGACGCGGCGGACCTGTTTGAGCTGGATGTACATTCTGGCGGGCGACGTGGCGGCGTTGCTGCGCGAGGCGCGGCAGATGGTCGAGCTTGTTGCTGCCGAGCACCTCGGCGACCTGTGGTTCGGCTACGCGGCCCACAGTCTGGCCAGGGCGCATTATGAGCGTAACGACCTGGCAGAAGCCGAAGCGCAATTCACGCTGGTTGCCCGGCGCAAGTATCGGGTAAGTTACCCGAGTTACCTCAACAGCATGATCGGTCTGGCGCTGATTGCCGCCGCGCGGGGATGTTTCAGCGAAGCCGAGGGCTACGTCGAGGAAGCGCTGCACTTCGCCCGCACTGTCGGCGGGGCCTCGATGCTCCACCTGGCGCTGGGAGGCGCGGCGCGGGTGGCGCTGGCCAGGGGCGATCTCGCGGCGGCGCGGCGCTACGCGGAGGGCATCGGGCCGGATATCTTCTTTGGCATGCGTCTCTCGTTCGAGACGCCCCAACTGTCGCAGATCCAGGTGCTGATCGCCACAGCCGAGCGCGAGAGCCTGGAGCGGGCGGAGGTGTTGCTCAGCAGCCACCTGCGCACCATCGAGCAGGTTCACAACCAGCGACTGTTGATTGCGGGGCTGGCGCTCCAGGCGTTGCTACGACACACGCAGCAGCGTTCCATCGAGGCGTTGAACATCCTCGAGCAGGTGGTGGATCTGGCCGCGCCGCAGAACATGGTTCGCACGCTGGCCGATCTTGGCCCGGCCATCCACCCGTTGCTGCGCTCCCTCATGCAGCGGGGCGTGGCGCCGGGGTATCTGGAGCGCGTGCTGACCGCATCTGGCTCGCCTCCCGCCGGCGATCAACCCCATCACCTGCCGTCCCCGCGGCCCGCGGAAGTGCTGACGCGCCGCGAGAGCGAGATTCTCACCCTGCTCGCCGAACGCTGGTCGAACCAGGAGATCGCCGACCGGTTGTCGGTAACGGTGAACACCGTCCGCAAGCACACCAGCACGATCTACGATAAACTGGGGGTCAGCAGCCGCCGCGAAGCCGTGGCCGTGGGACGGGCCATGGGGTTGTTGCCAGCGTAGGGGATGGTTCAAAACCCGCGGTTTGCGCTTGACCGTCTGGCGGGGAGGTTGTGGAGAGGCCAGGCCCCTCTACAACCTCCCCCGTGGTCCCATGTCGAGACAAACTGTCACGTGCGTTTGAACCATGCCTAATAGCGCAAAATCAGGGCGATCCGCCCGTGTTGTGGGAGGGAACCATCGTCAACGAACACCACGCGACCGCCCTTCTCGAGCACCTTGACGATCACCGCATCCACGGCGTCATCGAGGGCCTCGGGGCCGGTGGTCTGGTCGGGGTTGAGGATGAGGTTGCCGGCAAGATCGGACGGATCGATCAGGGCCGGCTCGTGGTAGCTCTCTTCGACCACCAGGGTCGCACCGCGCCCCTCGTGGGCGAAGCGCCAGACCTCGCCGATGGTTGAGGCCGAGCGCTGCCCGCCAACGGCGGCGTTCAGTTCGCTGAAGATCGCCGTGCGGCGCACGTCAAGGCTCTCGCGCACCAGGGGCCAGATCAGCTTGCCCAGATCGTGGGCCGAGGTGGCATCGTAGTTGCCCGTCAGGATGGCGATGATCTGATTGGCGTGGCTGGTGACTTCACGAAAAAAGGCGATGTTGCGATCGACGCCCGCCAGGGCCAGGGGCAGCGGATCAACGGCCATGAAGGCGCGGAGGGCCTGATCCACGTCGCGGAAGAAATTGCGGCTGTACTCATCGCGGAGTTGGGAGTAGTTGATCGACACATCCTTGGGGCCGGGCCGCCCGCTGCTCACATTGGGATTGCTCATTGGGAAGGGGGTGCCGGGGCGCAACTCCTCGAAGTCGTCGCGCACGGCTTCGAAGAGGCGCGTCTGCTGCTCGGAAAGGGCCAGCACCCAGTAGCGCGGCGAGCGATTGAAGGCGTAGATCAAGTCGCGGACGAAGAACGTATCATCCACCACGACACGCTCCGGGAGCGTAAATGGCAGACGGAACATCTTCCTCATCTCGGCGTTCACAAAGATCGCCATGCCATCAAGATTATGCTCGTGGTCAATATCCGCGGTCGCCTCTTCGAGGAGGCGCAGCATCGCCGCGACTTCGCGCTTGCCCAGCTCCCCGGTGAGGCGGCTGGTCGCCTCGGTAACCAGGTTCTTGAGACGGATGGGGTCCTGGCGATTATCGGGCGAGGTGCGATGGGTAGGCAGGGTGATGGTCAGACAGGGGTACCCGCGCACAGCGGCGAGGTCAACAATGTCCTGGCGGTTCATTCGAACTGTTCCTTACGGCTAAGGCTTGCGAGCTGGGCATAGGGCATGCGGCCCTGAGGTGAACTCTCAAAGAGGGGTGTGGGGAAGCCGGGTTTCCCCACGCCCCCGCCCCGCAGGGGGATGGGGAAACCCGGTTTCCCCATCCCCCCACCCGCGGGAGGGTCTGGGAGGGCCGTGCCCTCCCAGGAACAACCTTATGTTCATCCCGTCAGTGTGCGGCGCAGCCGCATGGACGGCTGGAGTGCCTGGGACGATGGCCCATGATAAGCTATACCACCAGCGCAAGCGCGCGGCGCCGGGGCATTTCAGCCTGCGTTTCAGGGGCCGGGCGCGTGGCGGCGCGCTGCTGTCCGTAGATCACCGCCAGGGCCTCGGCGCGCGAGCGCACATCCAGTTTGCTGTAGATGTTGCGGAGATGGAACTTGACGGTTGATGGGCTGATCTGTAACCGCGCGGCGATGTCATTGTTGGAGAACCCCTGGAGCAGCAGGCTCAACACGGCCTGTTCACGATCCGAGAGGGACTCCTGATCGATGTCCCTGCCATCCTCCGCGCCAACGGCCAGGGCGGCTATCTCCGGGTCAATCGTCAACAGACCGTTCGCGGCGCTTCGGATGGCCTGCACCAGGTCGAAGGCGTCTATCTGCTTGAGCAAGTAGCCAACCACGCCAAGTTGCAGCCCGCGGCGAAGGAGGGTTTCATCCACCCGGTCAACGAGGACCATGATGCCAACGGCCGGGCACTGCTGGCGCATCTGGGCAATCAGGCTAAGCGCGCCGGGCAAGGCGCCTTCGAGCAGCACCAGATCAGGACGCATACGCTCACAGAGCGTCAGCACATCGGCGCTGCGGCTGGCTTCACCGACGAACTCTATGTCGGGAACGGCGGAACAGATCTGCCGAATGCCGGCGCGGAAAATCGCCTGCGCGTCGGCGCTGATCAGCCGAATAACCCCCGTTTTACCCATGGTCATCATCCTTGCTATCGTTTTGAAAGCAGTTCCATTGCTGACCAGCCCTCCATGCGGCTCCGCCGCACACCGACGGGATGAAAATACTTCCTGGGAGGGCTTCGCCCTCCCAAACCCTCCTACCGGGTGGAGGGATGGGGAACCCGGTTTCCCTATTTTCACGTTAGTGTAGGGTTTCGCACATCTACATGATTTTGCTGCGCGGCCTTGTGCGTAACCGTGTGGAAGAGGCGCGGAAAGCCCTGAAGGCCGGCACCCTTATCATCAGACACAGGTAGGGGAGACCCGGCTGCCCCCCGGCCCTCCAGACGGCCGTCAAAGGGTATTTTGGGGATGGCTGCGCCATCCCCTACGTCTGAAATAGACCCCGCTTCAGTGTAGCACGCCCGGCACGCTGGCTGCGTCACACAAAAAGGAGTAGTTCGCTGCGCCGAGCGATCTACTCCATTTCATGTGATGCGCCGCGCAGATTCTCGTACTACCCTTGTCTCTAGTGAAGCCAACAGAGCAATCCTGCGCAGTTTGATGAGCTTTAGCCTGGATGCTAGAGCGCCGTGGGCCCAGGCCCTGACCGGCCAGGCGGGAGCCCGGCCGGGGCTTTGATGACCTGAGCGCAGGCCTCCACTCAGGGTATGCGCGACGTGCCTGTGCAGCCATATCGGCGACACGCAAGAGAGAAGCGCATGAACCCTGGCAGATACGATCCGGCCATGTACACCATCCACGTGCAGGGACATCTCGAGCCTCACTGGCAGGCGGAGCTGCGCATGCAGATCACCTACCAGCACACCAACGACGGGGAGATCAGCGTGCTTACGGGTCAACTGTCCGATCAGGCGGCGCTGCTCGGGGTCCTGGAATGGCTGGCGATGTGGGGCTACCAGATCCTCGGCTTTACGCTGTCCTCCCCACCCGCCGACGCCCCCGGTGAAGCCCCTTCAGATAACCATCCCGCCAGTCAATCGTGAGTTCGTGAGAGGAGTTTCCTTGCCTTGCTGCCTCCCCCCAATGGGGGAGGGTTGGGGAAGGGGCAGGTGGTCGCCGAAAAACTTCGTTCACAAACGACTGAGGGTAAACGGCTTATGACGAGCCAGACTGTTCCACCACGGGGAACCGTCGCCACCGCCGCGGCCCAGGCGTCGTGGTTGCCCATGATCATCATCGCCCTGGCCCAGATCCAGCTATCCTTCAACATCGGTGCGCTGCAGGTTTCGATTGGCGGGATTGTCGAAGACTTCAAAACTGCCCCGACCAGTGTCAGCACGGCGCTGGTGGTCTACTCGCTGGCTGTGGCCAGTTTCGTCATGCTCGGCGCGAAACTCGACAAGATCATCGGCTCGCGGACGATGTTCCAGGCCGGCGTGGTGGTGCACGGGATCGCGATGGGGATGATGGCGCTCAGCACCACCGCGAGTCGCATGATCCAGGTGCAGGGCCTGGCCAGGCTGGTGGCGGCCTTGATGGTGCCATCACTGGTGGTGCTGATCGCCACCCACTACGTGCTGGTCTCGGCCTCGCCAAAAGCCCTGGCCGGCGATGTGGGCGCGTTGCGGGGCACCGCCAATAATCTGTCGACAGCCCTTGGCACCGCGATCGTCGGCGCGCTGGCAGTCGGTGTGCTCGGCGCGCTGATCGCCGGCATGGCCACGGCCCACCCCGACATCCCGCCCGCGCTGCTCCGCCAGGTCAACCTCGATAACGTCGAGTTTGTCAGCAACGATCAACTTGACGAGATCCTGGCCGCCACCACTGCCACCCCTGAGCAGGTCGCGGCAGCCATCGTGATCAACGAGGAGGCCCGGCTCCGCGCGCTCAAGGCCTCGTTCCTGATGCTGGCCGGTATCGCGGCGCTGGCGATCATTCCCGCTAGCGGCCTACCCGGCTATAAGCCCGAGGAGATCTCCGTGGAGGCAAGCGATGAAGCAGTGACCGGCTCTGGGAAGAGCCGGCTACACCCTGCGCGAGCGCGTTGCGGCGCGCCCGACGCTGGACATCAACGGCCTGTGGAGCGGCTGGAGCGGACCCGGGCCGAAGACGATCATCCCGGCGAAGGCGGGCGCCAGCTCAGTTCGCGCCTGGTGGCCAACCAGAACCCGCACAAGATCTACGAACTGCTCAAGGCGCGGATCGAGGCGCTCGCGCCGCCGACGGTGCGCGTGGAGGTGCGCCTGCTGACCACGGGCGAGCCGGCGCTGATCCCCTTCGACCTGCCCGCGATGCAGGCGGCGGCGCGGGCCTACGAGCGCGGCTGGGGCGCCACGCCGACCTTCGTCCGCGGCGGCGGCAGCATCCCGATCGTGGCCGATATTGCCAGGCTGATGCAGATCCCGGTGGTGATGATGGGCTACGGGCTCGATGACGACGGTCTGCACGCCCCTAACGAGAGCTACAGCCTCGAGATGTTCCGACGGGGCATCGAGACGGCGATCGTCTATCTGGAAGAACTGGCGCATCTGGAGCGCCAGGGATAGCGCCAGGAAAGGAGATGCCAACGATGAGCGAGGCTCCGGTGCAGGTGATCGTGGCGGCCTTCAGTGATCAGACCAGCGCCCGCGCGATGATGGACGACCTCAAGCAGGGGCGCAAGGAAGGGCTGATCGGGATCATTGACGCGGCGGTAGTGGTCAAAGACGAGAACGGCAAACTCAAGGTCATCGACTCGAAGCGCCGCAGCCGCCGCACCAGGGGGCTGATCACCGGTGGCATCGTCGGCGGTGTGGTCGGCTTGCTGGCCGGGCCGGTGGGCTGGGCCGCCCTCGGGGGTGGCGCGGTGGGCATGCTGGCGGGCCGCCTGGCGGGCCTGCCAACCAGACGCGCCATGGAGGCCATCGGCGACGCGCTGACGCCGGGATCGTCGGCGATTGTGGCGGTGATCGAGCACAGGTGGATCCCGCAGATCGAGGAAGCGCTGATCGAGGCCGGCGCGTCGGTGCTGCGCAGCGCCATCGCCGCCGACATCCGCGCGCAACTGGAGGCCGGCGGCAATGTGCTCTACACCGCCGCAGCCGGGGAGGCTGGCGAGGGCGTCGTGCGGGTGGCCGAAGGCCCGGAAGGTGTGCGCGTCACCGGGGTGATCGCCGGTGAGGAGGGCGTGTTCATCGGTGATGCCCAGTTCACCGATGAGCAGCCAGACGCCGGCGCGGGCGCGGCGGCCGGCGAGCAGCAGTAACCGGCCCATCCGCAAACACCCCGGTGATGCGTGGTCGGTGAAACCAGGTGTCCGGCATGATCCTGGGAGCGAGGGCGTCTCGTCCTCAGCGGTGTTCGAGGGCAGGATGCCCTTGCTCCCAGCGCAGCAGCAGTCCTGCAGAACGTGGGGAAACCTGGTTTCCCCACACCCCCGCCCGCGGGAGGGTTTAGGAGGGCTGCAGGCTGTCGCATCTGACCAGTTTGCATCGGAAGAGGCCCCCCGACAATGAGTAGTTTGCTTGCCCACGAGCTCGAAGAGCGCTTTGTGCGCTATGCCCGGATCGATACCACCAGCGACCCCACCTCGTCCAGTTCGCCCAGCACCGAGCGCCAGTACGACCTGCTCAGGCTACTCGTCGAGGAGCTTACGGCGATTGGCGCCCAGGAGGTGCGCCTGACCGACTACGGCGCGGTGCTGGCCACGATCCCCGCTACCGTCCAGGCCGAGGTGCCGACGATCGCCTTCCTGGCGCACGTCGATACCGCGCCGGCCTTCAGCGGCGCCGGGGTCAAGCCGATCGTCCATCGCAACTACGACGGTAGTGACATCCGCTTCCCCGATAACCCAGACCTGGTGCTCTCGCCGCAGGACTACCCCTACCTGGCCAGCAAGGTCGGCGATGACATCATCACGGCCAGCGGCACAACCTTGCTGGGCGCCGACGACAAGGCCGGCGTGGCGATCATCATGACCGCGGCGCGCTGGCTGCTCGAGCATCCCAGTATCCCCCATGGCCCGATCCGGATCTGCTTCACGCCCGACGAGGAGATCGGCCGCGGCGTGCACGCCAACCTGCCGCAGGATCTGCAGGCCGACGTCGCCTACACGCTCGACGGCGCGCACCTCGGCGAGATTGTCTACGAGACCTTCTCGGCCGATGCGGCGACGGTCAAGGTGGTTGGCGTGTCGATCCACCCGGGCTGGGCCACAGGCAAGCTGGTCAATGCGCTGCACCTGGCGGCCACGATCATCGCGACGCTGCCCAAAGCAACGCTGACCCCCGAGACGACCGCGGGCCGCCAGGGCTTCATCCTGGTCCACGACCTGCACGGCAACGCTGCCGAGGCCACGCTCCAGTTTGCGCTGCGCGACTTCGAGCTCGACGGCCTGCAGGCCCATGGCCAGTTGCTCCAGCAGATCTGCGCGGCCGTGCAGGCCACCGAGCCACGGGCCAGGATAAGCTGCACGATCACCCCGCAGTACCGCAACATGCGCTACTGGCTCGAGAACGACATGCGCCCGGTCGAACTGGCCCGCGAGGCCTGCCGGCAGATCGGCGTCGAGCCGTTCTCGGTGCCGGTGCGTGGCGGCACCGATGGCTCGCGCCTGACCGAGATGGGCGTGCCGACGCCCAATCTGTTCACCGGCATGCAAGAGATCCACGGGCCGCTGGAGTGGATCAGCCTGCAGGACATGGTGCGCGCCACCGAGCTGTGCGTCAAGCTGGCGGAGCTCTGGACCGGCGCGGGCACGGTGGCGCCCGCGGCTCAGGCCACGCATAGGCCGCAGAGCGAGCTCACGACGCCGGTGGACTGGACCGGCTAGGGGCAATACCTTGCACATAAGGCGCTGCGCGCGGCACGGCCCCCCTCCCAACCTCCCCCCGCCGGGGGGAGGCGCCGGACGCCCCAGCGGGGGAGGGTTGGGGTGAGGGCGAAGCGCTTATGCGCAAGGTATTGGGGCCAGGGCCAATACTGTTCAAAGCGGTGGCCTGGCTCATCCTTTCGGTGGAGGGGAAGCCCATGGCTGTCCAGCCCGCCCTCAGCCCGTCCGACAGCACCGGCGCGACTGACCTGACCGTTGGCGACCCGCTGCGCTGGTGGATCCTTGCCGCCTGCTGCGTGGTGGTCTTCGCCAAACTTTCCGAGCCACATCTATGGGTGATTGGCCCCGACGTCCCCGCCCGAGCGTTTGGCCAGGGCGGCGAAGGGTACCGCATCCTGGCCAATGTGGGAACGGTCATTTTTATTTCCTTCCAACTCATCGGCGGGGTGCTGGGGGATCTCTTCGGGCGCCGCACGATCTTTCTGATCGGCGCCATCGGCGCGACGACGAGCAACATCCTGTTGCTGCTGGTGTGGAACCTGCCCTCCCTGGTGATCGCGCGAGGACTGGCGGGAATCTTTGGCGCCCTGGTCTTCCCCATCTCCCTGGGGTTGGTCCGCATCATCTTCAGCGGTCCGGAGCGGAAGACCGCGCTGCTGATTATGTCGTTCGTCAGCGGCCTGGGAATCCTGACGAGCCTGGCGGCCATTCCCATCGAGCACTTTTTTGGCTGGCGCTGGGCTCTGGTCGTCCCGATCCTCTTTGGCCTGATCGGCATCAACCTGAGCTGGGGTTACGTCCCGGAGAGCCTGGCCCAGGGCGGCTTCCGGCGTCTGGAGGCGATTGTCGCCGCTGCGTGGACGCTGGTCGTGCTGGCCTTCCTCTTCGCGGTTGTGGCGGCCCAGACCAACCGGGACTGGCGCAATCCGGTCAGCATCACCGCCATCGCGGTCGGGTTCCTGACGACCCTCGGGCTGATCTTCTGGTCGCGTTACCGGCGCGAGCCTGGCTTGCTCGTGGTCCTGCGCCGCATCCCCCATTACTACTTCACCCTGACGCTCTTCCTGACGGCCGTGCTCAGTTTCGCGCTGTCCGGATACACGGTGCGGATGTACCAGTATTTCTTCACGGTCAAGGAATATTCGGCATTGGTGGCCGGCCTTGCGCTGGCGCCCACGCTGCTGGGGAACATCTTCACCCTACGCTGGGCCAACCGTTTCACCGTCACCCAGCCCTACTACGTTGCCGTGGGAACCGGGCTGGTCACCATGGGCGTGGCGATGATCCTCTCGGCGCTGGCGCGCCCACATACACCCTATCTGTTCCTGCTGCCGGTCATGGTGCTGTTCGGTCTGGGCTTCCTTGTCGCCTCCACAAGCTGGACCACTTTCTTCTTCTCGGCGCTGCCGGGGGATCTGACGGGTGTCACCGCGGGCATCAACCGCGCGGCGGGCCTGATTGGCGGAGCGCTGTCCGGCGTGGTGCTCGGGGCGGTGATCGTCTGGCGGGGGATCGCTGATTTCACGCAGCGCCTCCGGGAACTGGGCGCCGGCGAGGAACAGATCGCGCAAGCGTTGAGGGTCCTCGACGTGCTGCTGCAAAACAGCATCCCGGTGGAAGAACTGGTCCAGCACCCCCAGGCGCTGATCCTCATGGGCCTGCTCAAGGCCTACCGTGAGTCCTTCAGCGCGGCGATCGCCGCGGCGCTGCTGGTTGGGGGGGCAGTTTGCGTGGCCAGCGGCGTGGTGGCCTGGGTCTGGCTGCGGCTGGCGCCGCGCCGCCTGATCGAGGCCCTGCCGGCAAGACGCCGCTAGGCGCGCGAGGGGTCTTTTCGAGAGTACGTCACCCGATTTACCTGTTGACCGTGCGCGCGCTCGGCTATCGCCTCGATCTTCCCTCAGAGTGATGTAGGGCAACCGACTTGCCTCACAGGCAGTCTCCCGCCGTACCAGGGCGCAGAGCTACCTGGTTTCACGTGACCATGGGGGAACCAGGTTCCCCCATCCCCCCGCCCGTGGGAGGGTGTGGGAGGGCGTAGCCCTCCCAAGAAGTATGTTCATCCCGTCGGTGTGCGGCGCAAGCCGCATGGACGGCTGATGTGAACATAGGCTACGCGAGCCAACACCTTCCACCTCAGCGCATGCGGCGCCCCAGCCCCCTCCCAACCTCCCCCCGCTGGGGGGAGGCGCCGGACTCCCTCCCCCCAGCGGGGGGAGGGCTGGGGAGGGGGGCAGTCACCTGACGTGAACATAGTCCCTCGGAGGAGGGATGTGAGGAAACCAGGTTCCCCCATCCCCCCGCCCGCAGGGGGATTCGGAGGGCTACGCCCTCACGCAGGGGCATGGGGAAACCGGGTTTCCCCATGCCCCCACCCGGTGGGAGGGTCTAGGAGGGCTGCGCCCTCAAGCAGGGGTCTGGGAAAACCGGGTTTCCCCACGTCCCCACCCGGTGGGAGGGCCTCGCCCTCAAGCAGGGGCGTGGGGAAACCGGGTTTCCCCCTACCCCCGCCCGCGGGAGAATTTGGGAGGGCTACGCCCTCACACAGAGGCATGGGGGAACCAGGTTCCCCCACACCCCCGCCCGCAGGGGGATTCGGAGGGCTACGCCCTCACGCAGGAGCATGGGAAAACCGGGTTTCCCCGTCCCCCGCCCGCGGGAGAGTGTGGGAGGACTGGCCCTCCTGAGGACAACCTTTTCCGAGGACTACGACCGGCGGGCAAAAAACTGGTGCACCATCTCGGTATGCAGGGGAAAGGCCAGGTCGGCGGGTGCGGTGATGATCACCCGCGCCTCGGCCTCACGGTTGGGCACGAATGGCGCCAGCTCCGCGCTGTGAAGATGGGGGCCGAGACCGAACACCAGCAGATAGCCATCGTTGGTGGAACGAGCGCCAAAGTCGGTAATTAACTCAGGCGCCACTATGACGCCCGCCTCCTCGCGCAACTCGCGCGCGGCGGCCTGCTGCCAGCTTTCGTGCATCTCTACGAAGCCGCCGGGAAGGGCCAACTGGCCCTGCCGGGGCGCGGCGGCACGCCGAATCACCAGCAACCCATCATCGACCGGCAGTAATACCAGCGCAACCGGCAAGGGGTTGCGGTAGGTCGTGCTGCCGCAATGTCCACAGATCCGCGGCCAGCGCTGGCCTTCCTGAAACGGACGTCCACAAAATGAGCAATAGGTGTGCTGGCGATACATGCGCAGGGCTCCAGGTCACAGCCGGCGGGCGAATACGTTGGTGCATTATACGGTATTCTGTCGCAGGCTGGCACAGCCATCCATGCGGCTCGCGCTGCACACCGACGGGATGAAAATAACTCCTGGGAGGGCTACGCCCTCCCAGACCCTCCCACCGGGTGGAGGTATGGGGAAACCGGGTTTCCCCATCCCCCTGCGGGGCGGGGGCGTGGGGAAACCCGGTTTCCCCACCCCCCTCGCCGAGGGCGTATGTTCACGTTAGAACGATGGTAGAGTACCATGCCTGGTGGGAGGGTGTGGGAGGGCTGCCCCCTTATGGCGCCCGTGAGGCACAGGAATCGGGTATGTGGTATCGTACTAGAGAAGGATGGGCCATTGCCGGTTCGCAGCAAGGCCATCGTGCAACCGGGCGATGCGGACGCTCGTCCTATCGCCGATACTGAGCGGCGAAGCGCATGCCCCGGGACGGCTTCACCCTCCCGCCTCCTCCCGATCTTCGTGGTGCGTGTTCACCATCACAGGAGGGATGCGGGGAGGCGTAGCCTTCCCGCATGCCCCGGTTCGCGGAGGTCCCGCGGCCCTCCACCGCTCCTCGCCGGGAGGCGATGGCGTAACTCCTGACCATGAGGAATTGACAGGTATGACACTCGGGGAACGTCCCTCCAGACGGACGCGCAATCGCCGCGCGCTGTGGATCATCGGTGGCGGCGCGCTGATGGTGGCGATCGTAGCCGGAGCATGGTTCGGCCTGCGGCCGCGCGGCCCGACGCCAGGCACGCTGCCGGAGGGCTGGCAACGCGCGGCGGTGGTCACCGGCCCCATCGCCGCCAGTGTGAGCGCCACCGGTAACGTCGAGCCAGCCGCCGAGGCGCAGGTGCGCTTCGAGGTCAACGGCATCGTCCGCGAGATCCTGGTCCGCGCGGGCGATCAGGTGGAGCAGGGCCAGCCGCTGGCGCGGGTCGATCTGACCGATCTGCAGTTGCAGGTCGAGCGCGCCCAGGCTGATCTGCGCCAGGCGCAGGCCGACCTGGAGGCCCTGCTGGATGGCGCGAGCGAACAGGAGATCGCCGAGGCGCGCGCCCGCGTCGCCCAGGCCCGCAGCCAGTTGGCGCAAACCCAGAGTAGCGTGACCCACGCCGATATCGAGGCCGCGCGCGCCGATCTGGAGAGCGCCCGCGCGCGCCTGGCGCGCCTCGAAGCCGGCCCCGCCACCGACGAGGTGAGCAGCGCCAACCAGCGCGTGCAGAGCGCCCAGACGGCCCTGGAACAGGCCCGCGTGAGCCTGGCGGCGGCCAAGGAGCGCGCCCGGATCGACCTGGAGACGCGCGCGAACGCTCTGCGCAACACCCAGGATGAGTACAGCCGGATCTACTGGGAGAACCGCGAACTGGAAAAGCTCCCCGGCGAACTGCCGCGCGAGCGGGTTGATCGCGAGGCAGCCGCCCTGCGGGCCGTCGCCGACGCCGAGGCGGCGCTGGAAGCCGCGCGTATCGCCTACGAGCAGGCCCGCGCCGACGAGATCAGCGTGCTCGCCGCCCGTGAGGCCGATCTGACCAGCGCCCTCGATGCCCGCGATAAGCTGCTCGCCGGGGCCAGGGCCGAAGAACTTGCCAGCGCCCGCGCCGAGGTGCAGCGCGCCCAGGCCCGCCTCGACCAGCTCACCGGCGCCAACCGCGCCAGCAGCCTGGCCGCCCAGCAAGCCAGCGTCACTATCGCCCAGGCCGCCCTCGATCGCTTGCTGGCCGACCCCTCCACCAGCGCCCTGACTGCCCGCGAGGCCGCGGTCGTGCGCGCTGAGGTGGCCCTGCGCCAGGCTCAGCGGAACCTCGACCTGGGCGTCCTGCGGGCGCCCTTCGCCGCCAGCGTGGGCCGCGTCGAGATGCGCGTGGGTGAGCCGGCCGGGGCCACGGCGTTCATCGCCCTGGTGGACGTGAGCAGTTACCACGTTGACGTGCCGGTTGATGAACTCGACATCGCCCAGGTAGAGGTCGGCCAGCGCACCGAAATCCGCCTCGATGCCCTGCCCGGCCAGACGATTGGCGGGTCGGTCACTGCCATTTCGCCCCAGGCGACCCGTAGCGAGACCGGCACCACCAGCTACACGGTGACGGTAACGCTGGACGCTGGCAACCCCGACGTGCGCCCCGGCATGACGGCCGTGGTCGAAATCATCACCGCCGAGAAAGACGACGCGCTGCTGGCCCCGCGGCGGGCGCTGCGGGTCGAAAGCGGGCGCACCTATGTCTATCTGCCGGACCCCACCCTGAGCCCCCAGCCGGCCGCGCCCGGCCAGACGGCCCCGCCGCCCGGCATACGTCGCGAGGTGGAAATCGGCCTGAGCAACAGCGAATTCGTCGAGATTCTCAGCGGGCTTCAGG
>DAOTYR010000067.1:0-3309 GCA_034434655.1 Chloroflexaceae bacterium | reverse complement strand
TGCGGCGTGGTGCGGCAGAGCCGCATGGACGGCTACCGTGAACATAGGCTGCTCACCTACGCGCATGCGGCACTGACCCCCCCTCCTAACCTCCTCCCGCTGGGGGAGGAGCCGGACCCCCTCCCCCCAGCGGGGGGTGGGCTGGGGCGGGGGGCCGTCACCGTGCCCACGGAGACGCGACGAGGGCGGGCCGCCCGCGCTCCCAGGCGATGTTCATCGAGCGTGGTGCGGCGCAGCCGCACGGACGGCTAACGTGAACATAGGCTCTCGAAGAGGGGCATGGGGAAACCGGGTTTCCCCATGCCCCCACCCGGTGGGAGGGTTTGGGAGGGCTGCGCCCTCCCAGGAAGAAGGTATTGACTTTCCAGGGAGAATTATGGGCGAAATGCAACCCATCGAAACCGATGTCCTCGTCATCGGCGGCGGCGCCACCGGCCTGGGCTGCGCCCTGGATCTGGCCCTGCGCGGCATGCGCGCCATCCTCGTCGAGAAGGGCGACCTGACCCACGGCACCACCGGGCGCTACCACGGCTTGCTGCACTCCGGGGGCCGCTATGTGACGAAGGACCCCCAATCCGCCAGCGAGTGCGCCCGCGAGAACGCCATTCTGCGCCGGATCATGCCCCACTGCATCGAGGACACCTCGGGCTTCTTCGTCGCCACACCCTGGGATGACCCGGCCTACGGGGACGTGTTCGTCGCCAATTGTCACCGCGCTGGCGTGCCGGTGGCCGAGATCGGCCTCGCCGAGATGCTGCGCCGCGAGCCGCTGCTCAATCCGCGCATTTCGCGGGTCTTCGAGGTGGCCGACGCTGCCGCCGACTCCTTCCTGGCGGCCCGCTCGGTGGCCCTCGCCGCCCGCGAGGCCGGCGCGGAGATCCTGACCTACCACCACGTCGTGGACCTGATCCGCGTGGGCGATCGGGTCGTCGGCGCCGTGGTGGAGGACCTGCGCGATGGCGCGCTTAAGCGGATCGCCTGCGCCTGCGTGCTGAACGCCACGGGCGCCTGGGCGGGCGCGATCGCGCGCCTGGCCGGCCTCACGGTGACGGTGGTGGCCGGCAAGGGTACGATGGTGGCGATGAACCACCGCATGGTTAACACGGTGATGAATCGCTGCAAACTGCCCGACGATGGCGACATCCTGGTCCCCATTCACACTGTTGCGGTGATCGGCACCACCGATGTGCTCGTGCCCGACCCCGACGTGTACCGTATCGAGCCTGAAGAAGTGCACCTCTTGCTCGATGAGGGCGAGAAACTCGTGCCGGGGTTCAAAACGTATCGCGCCCTGCGGGCCTGGGCCGGGGTGCGCCCGCTCTACCGGGAGAGCGAGGCGGTGCGCGACCGCGACATTCCGCGCACCTTCAAGCTGCTCGACCACGAAACCCGCGATGGGGTGGCCGGTATCGTGTCGATTGTCGGCGGCAAATGGACCACCTACCGCCTCATGGCCGAGGAGACGGTCAATCTGATCGCCCGCCGCCTCGGCAATACCCGGCCCTGTCGCACGGCCACCGAGACGCTGCCGGTTCCGCCCTTCGAGCATCATGGTCCTCCTGCCGCCGGCGGTACGCGCCACTACTGGCTCGGCAAGTCCCTGGCCACGGTGGAGGCCGGGCATGCCTACGGCGAGCTGATCTGCGAGTGTGAACTGGTGACCCGCGAGCGGCTGCTGGCGGCGATTGACAGCGGCGCGAAGAATCTGGACGATCTGCGCCGCGACGTGCGCCTGGGCATGGGGCCGTGCCAGGGCGGCTGGTGCGTGTATCGCGCCGCGGCCCTGCTCTACGAGCGGCGCCACGCCGCCGGGCTGAGCCATGCCCATGCCAATCAGGCTGTGCTGCACATGCTCCAGGCCCGCTGGA
Source organism: Chloroflexaceae bacterium (assembly GCA_034434655.1). Classification (GTDB taxonomy): domain Bacteria; phylum Chloroflexota; class Chloroflexia; order Chloroflexales; family Chloroflexaceae; genus JACAEO01. Next base: position 1,441 of record DAOTYR010000067.1, on the reverse strand, counting down.
AGGGCCTGCTCCCCGTGCTCTGGGGCGATCAGGTGCGCCAGGCGCGCCTCGATGAGCTGATCTACCTCGGCGTGCTCGGGGTGCAGCACCTTGAGCCATTCGCCGAACCCGGCGGCGGCCTGGTGACGGAGCATTCCGCCGTGGCGACCGAGTGAGGCGGCGGAAACGATATACCGAATATGCGCTACGACACCATCGTGATCGGCGCCGGTCTGGCCGGGCTGATGGCCGCCCTCGGGCGCGCCGGGCAAGGCGAGCGCGTGCTGTTGCTGGCCAGGGGGCATGGCGCGACCCACTGGGCCTCGGGCCAGATCGATCTCCTGGCCGGCGCAGCCAACCCGCTGGCCGCGGTGGAACGCCTGGCGGTCGAGCGCCCCGAGCATCCCTATGCCCGCGCCGGGGTGCTGGCGCTGGAAGCGGGCGTCGCGCGCCTGCGGGCGCTCTGCGCCGATGCGGCCTACCCTCTGGTGGGCAACCTCCACCAGCGCCTGCTGCTGCCCACGGCCCTGGGCGCGCTGCGACCCACCACCCTGGCCCCGGCCACCATGGTCGCCGGCGAGTCGCGGCAACTCGCCGATGGCCGCCCGACGCTGATCGCCGGCTTCCCCGAACTGCGCGACTTCTTCCCGCCGCTGGCAGCGGCCAACCTGCGCGCCCAGGGCTTCCCCGCCGATGACCGTTACCTCACCCTGCCACCGGTGGGCCGCCAGCAGGGCTTCGACCCGCTGGTCCTGGCGCGGCTGTTTGAACGGGCGGAGTTTCGGGCCGAGGTGGGCCGGCAACTGGCCGCCGAAGTGCGGCGCGGCGGGTACGCGCGGGTAGGGTTGCCCGCCGTCCTGGGCCTGCGCCACGCCACCGCGGTGGTGCGCGACCTCCAGGCGCATGCGGGAGCGCTGATCTTCGAGATCCCCACGCTGCCTCCCTCCGTGCCGGGCATGCGTCTCTACTATGCGCTGGAAGAAGCCCTGCTGCGCCTGGGCGGGCGCGTCCAGTTAGGGGCCTTCGTGCGGCGGGGCGAGGGGCGCGACGCAACGCTGGAGGCGGTGTACTCCGAGGCGGCGGCCCGCGAGCAGCGCCACACCGCGCGGCGCTGGGTGCTGGCGACGGGGGGCCTGGCCGGCGGCGGTCTGCGCGCCACCCCTGAGGGCGAACTGCGCGAGACGGCCCTGGGCCTGCCGGTGCGCGGCCCTGATCGGCGCGCCGACTGGTTCGCCCGGCGCTTCCTCGACCCGGCGGGCCACCCCGTCTTCGGCGCCGGCATCGCCGTTGACGCCGCGCTGCGGCCCCTCGACGCCGCCGGGCGCGTGGTCTACGCCAATGTCGCCGTGGCGGGCAGCGCCATCGCCGGCTTCGACCCCATCCGCGAGGGCTGCCTGGAGGGCGTGGCGATTGCGACCGGCTATGCCGCCGGTAGTCTTTCGCGCTAGAGTTTGCGGGTCCG
>DAOTYR010000066.1:0-3535 GCA_034434655.1 Chloroflexaceae bacterium | reverse complement strand
CCCTCGAGACCCTTCTCGCGCATCATCGTGAGCAGCCGCGATGATGCAAGCTCGCTGACACTCAAAATAGGCTGAGCCATCGCCGGTTGCGCGCCGATCAGATTGTCCCCGATCGTGGTCATATCGCATTACCTCCTTATCGAACCCGTTACACCCCGGCCGCGCCGGAGGGGATTCTTTGCGCCTAGTATAACATGCTGCGGGCGAAAAACGCTAGATCTGACTTTTGAAAGGGTGGCACGAAATGCCTTGCGCGGCGCCTCGTTCCGTCGGGCTAACGTGAACATAGGCTCTCGAAGAGGGGCATGGGGAAACCGGGTTTCCCCATGCCCCCACCCGCGGGAGGGTTTGGGAGGGCGCAGCCCTCCCAAGAACAACCTTATGTTCATTGCGGCGTTGTGCGGCGCAGCCGTATGGACGGCTGAGGTGACCATCGTTCGCTGCGTTCAGCCCCCCTCCCAGCCTCCCCCCGCTGGGGGAGGAGCCGGACTCCCTCCCCCCAGCGGGGGGCGGGCTGGGGAGGGGGGCCGTCACCTTGCCCCCGGAGACGCGACGAGGGCGTCCCGCCCGCGCTCCCAGGCCATGTGCATCGGGCGTGGTGCGCCCCACGCATAGGGCCTGACGTGACCATGGGGCAACCAGGTTCCCCCACACCCCCACCCGCGGGAGAGCCGCGCCCTCACGCAGGGGCGTGGGGAAACCTGGTTTCCCCAGTCCCCCGCCCGCGGGAGGGTTTCGGAGGGCAAAGCCCTCCCAGGAGAACCCTGTTATCCCCTTGCGGATGCGGGCCGGAGGCCCGCGCACCCAGGCCCCGCCCCCTGGGAGGGTTGGGAGGGCGCAGCCCTCCCAAGAAGTATTTTCATCCCGTCGGGGTGCGGCGGAGCCGCATGGACGGCTGGGGTGAAACCCGTTCGCCGCGTGCTGCCCCCCTCCCAGCCTCCCCCCGCTGGGGGGAGGAGCCGGGTGCCCGCCCCCAGCGGGGGAGAGTTGGAGAGGGGGCAGTCACCTTCCGCGGGCTGAGGTGACCATCGTTCGCAGCGTGCTGCCCCCCTCCCAGCCTCCCCCCGCTGGGGGGAGGAGCCGGGTGCCCGCCCCCGGCGGGGGAGAGCTGGAGAGGGGGCAGTCACCTTCCGCGGGCGGGGGTGTGGGGAAACCTGGTTTCCCCACGCTCCGCTGCAAAGGACCAGGCCTGGCGGACTAATTTCTCAATAACCTTATAAGATTGCCCGATCCAGCGCCATGGCCGCGAAGAGCAGGGCCAGGTAGAGCAACGAGTACTTGTACAGCCCCCAGATGCTGGCCTGATCGCCCCGACGCCAGGTGTTCCAGGCGTAGCGCAGAAACAGCGCCCCGAGCAGGGCCGCCGCGACGAGGTAGACCCGGCCCATCGCGCCGATAGCCGTGAGCAGGCCGGTGAGGGCCACCATGAGCGTCGAGTACACCAGGATCTGCCAGCGCGTCTCGGCCTCGCCCGCCACCACCGGCAGCATCGGCACCCCCGCCCGCGCATAATCCTTCTGCTTGACCAGGGCCAGGGCCCAGAAGTGCGGCGGCGTCCAGTAGAAAATGATGGCGAAGAGCACCACTGCGGCCAGGCTCACATTGCCGGTGACGGCCGTCCAGCCGACCAGGGGCGGGATGGCCCCCGCGCCGCCGCCGACGATGATGTTCTGCCAGGTGCTGCGCTTAAGCCAGCGGGTGTAGAACAGGGCATAATAGATGATGCCCAGGCTCGCGAACAGGGCCGCCAGGGGGGTGGTGAAGACCAGCAGCACGACCACCGCGAGGAGGCTGAGGATCAGGCCGAAGATGAACGCGCTGCGCGGGGCGATGCGCCCGCTGGGCACCGGGCGACGACTGGTGCGGCCCATGTTGATGTCAATATCCCGGTCGAAGGCGCAGTTGATGGCCCCGGCGCCGCCGGCCGCCAGATAGCCGCCTACCATCGTCCAGAATACCAGCCAGAGCGACGGCGCGCCGGCCTCGGTGATGTACATCGCCGCCAGGGTGGTCACCAGCAATAGAGAGATGACCTTAGGCTTGGTGAGGCTGAGGTAGTCGCTGATGAGCGATGGGCGCTCGGACCGGGCCTCGGCGCGGGGCGCCGGCGCGACGACGGCGACCGGCGCCTGGCGGCGCGCCACCAGCACCGCGAGGGCCAGGGCCGCGCTCCACACCACGGCGCCGAGACCCACGCCGAGGCCGGCTGCCGCGGGGGGCAGGAACATGACCAGACCCTCGGCGGCGATCAGCGCGGCCACGAGGGCGGCCATCCCAACCAGCAGGCGATCGCCGCGGCGCGCCCGCCAGGTTTGCCACAACGTCCCGCTTGCCAGCACGCCGGCCATGGCCAGGGCGCCGAAGGCATTGGCGGGCAGCAGCGCGGCGGCGCTGGCCACCGGCGTGGCGGCGCGCGCGCTGAAAGCCAGGGCGAGCACGCCGGCCGCGCCGGCAGTCCACCAGGTCAGGCCGCGCAGGCGACGCGTGTCGCGGGCGGCGCGCCCGCCCAGGCGCCCGGTTTCGGCCCGAGGCTGGGCCAGCACGGCCAGCGGCACGACCTGGCAGGCCAGCACCAGCAGGGCCAGCGCCAGGTGCCACACATCGGCGGCGCCAAAGAGACGCAACTGCACGATCAGCGCGCCGAGAGCGGTCTGGAGCATGCCGAGCAGGGGCGCGGCCAGCAGCGGCAGGCGCGCCCAGGGCTCAAGCCCGCGGGCGCGCCAGGCGAGGAAGGCGCCCGGCAGCGCCAGCAGCGCGGCGAGGAGCACGGCAATCCGATGGCCGGCGGCGATCCAGGCAGCCGGCCCGGCCTGCGGATCGAACCCATCGGCGCAGAGCGGCCAGCCCGGACAGGCGGCGCCGCTCATCGTGGCGGTTACGAGACCACCGGAAGCGATGGCCAGCAGCGTGGCGATCGCGCCGGCAAGGACCAGGCGGCGCAAAAGACGGTGAGGCATACCGGGGCACCATTCTTAGCAAGAGACCAGGATCGTCCGGGCGTCTGCCCTCGCCCGGCAAGGCTGAAGCGCTGGCAGCGCCAATGGTTTCGGGCCACCTACGGCAACGCCGTATAGGCGGCATAGAACATCAGCGCGGTGGCGGCGACGGTGACCAGCGTCCAGCCCAGATCGCCGCGGGGATCACTGCGCGGGACGTGGTCGGGCGGCGGCGCCTCCGGCGCGCGGAGGCGCCAGGCGGCGCGCAGCAGCAGGATATGACCGGCAAGAAAGACGACTGCTATCAGCCAGAAGAGGATGTGGGCAAGCACGAGCCCTCACTTTCCAGGAGCGCCGGGCGGCGCGCATGAGCGGGCGGGGGGCCAATATCGTGCGTTTCTTCACAAGTTTGCGTTTCTGGCGCATTATAGCACGCGCGGGGCGGGCGGATCAACGCCCGGACGGTTCAGTTAGGGGATCTCAAAGATCTGTGATCAATTCGCAAGGCAACCTCATCCCCACCTCTCGACGGCCGGGCCGCAGGGCTTCCGCAGCATCGAGCGTTGCCCGGAGCGCCGCCGGCCCCGCCTCCGGCGTTG
>DAOTYR010000065.1:0-2271 GCA_034434655.1 Chloroflexaceae bacterium | reverse complement strand
CCCGCCCGCGCGCCCCGGCCCCGGCCCGCGGGAGGGGTTGGGAGGGCTACGCCCTCCCAAGAACAAGTTTAGCATGCAGGAGCCACCCTATGCCTGGCACACCCTGGACCCTCGCGCCGGATCGCTGCTTCGACCCCGAGCCTTCGCGGCGGGCGCTGGCGCGCGACCTGTATGCGACGGTACGCAATCTGCCGCTGCTCTGCCCCCACGGCCATGTACCGCCAGCGCTCCTCGCCGACCCCGAGGCCCATCTGGGCGATCCCGCCGCGCTCTTTGTGATCTCCGACCACTATGTGACGCGCATGCTTTACAGCCAGGGCGTTCCGCTCGAGGCGCTCGGCGTGCCCACTCGCGACGGCACGCCGGTCGAGACTGATCCCCGCCAGATCTGGCAGCGCTTCGCCGAACGCTTCTACCTCTTTCGCGGCACGCCCACCGGCCTCTGGCTGGCCGATGAGCTGGTGAACCTGTTTGGCGTCAGTGAGCGGCTCGACGGCGCGAGCGCGCAGCGCATCTACGACCATCTGGAGGCCCAGCTTGCCCGCCCCGAGTTCCGCCCGCGGGCGCTGCTGGCGCGCTTCAACGTCGCCTTGCTGTGCACCACTGACGCCGCGACCGACCCCCTGGAGCAGCACCGGCAGATCCACGCCGCGGGACTGACCCTGGTTCGCCCGACCTTCCGCCCCGATGCGCTGCTGGCCCTCGACGCCCCGGACTGGAAGGCGCAGGTCGCCCGCCTTGGCGAACGTTCAGGCCTCCATGTGGTAGACTACCACGGGTTCATTCGGGCGCTGGAGGAGCGGCGCGCGGCCTTCAAGGCCCTGGGCGCCCTGGCGACCGACCACGGCGTGTTGACCCCGGCCACCGCGCGTCTGAGCGACGAGGAGGCCGAACGTATCTTCGCCCGCGCGCTGCGGGGCGCCGCCGATGCGCACGACGCCGCCCGCTTCACCGCCCATATGCTGATGGAGTTTGCGCGGATGAGTTGCGAAGATGGACTGGTGATGCAACTCCACGCCGGGAGCCTGCGCAACCACCACGAGCGTCTGTACGCGCGCTTCGGCCCCGACGTGGGCGCCGATATTCCCGTCGCCACCGAGTGGACGCGCAATCTGCGCCCGCTGTTGAACGCCTGCGGCGCCGATCCGCGCTTCCGGCTCATCCTCTTCACCCTCGACGAGAGCGCCTATGGGCGCGAACTGGCTCCCCTGGCAGGGCACTACCCGGCGGTGCTGCTCGGCCCACCCTGGTGGTTCTTCGACAGCGTCAACGGCATGCGGCGCTACTTCGCCGAGGTGATCGAGACCGCTGGCGTCTACAACACCGCGGGCTTCAACGACGATACCCGCGCCTTTGCCTCGCTCCCCGCCCGGCACGATCTCTGGCGCCGGGTGAGCTGCGACTGGCTCGCTGGCCTGGTGGCGCAGGGCTTGCTCGCCGAGGACGAAGCCCTGGAGCTGGCCCGCGAACTGGCCTACGGCCTGGCCTGGCGCGCCTACTGCCGGGAAAGCCCCGCGATATGAAACGGTGGATAGTGAGGATACAACGAAGCGCCCGGTCGCACCGCTGGTCCGCCGCTCTGGTCGATCTGATCTGGTGCGGCGGTCTGGCCCCTGCCGTGGCGCTGCTAGCGCTGCTGATCGTGGCACTGGCCTACCAGGCGCCCGTAGCCGGGCGTGAACCTTTCCCGGCGAATCCCTCCCCGTTGCGCCTGGCCGGCGTGCACCGGCCCGAGCCGGCGGCCCATGGCGGGTTCCAGCGCTGGACGACCGGGCGGGCGCGCGTGCTTGTGCCGGGCGTCGGCGCCGGTTCATTGATTGTGCGGAAGCGCTTCTTCGGTGGGGCCGAAGCTGGCGCAGGACGCCCGTTGCGGGTTGCCACCCCTGAGCGCGCGCTCTTCGAAGCGCCACTGCGCCCGCACTGGCAAGTGGTGCACCTTGCCCTTCCCCCTGAAGCCGTCGCCCGCGCTAGCGGCGATCTGACCCTGGTCCTCGAGACTGAGACCTTTGTCATGCCTCCCGATCAGCGCGCGCTGGGCGTTTCCCTCGACTGGATCGAGGTCCGTCCGGGCGCGGGCGGCTGGCGCGCCCCGCCGCCGGGGCTGGCCTGGAACCTGGCCCTGACGCTGCTGCTCTGCCTGTGGACCCTGCGCCTCATCGGCCTCTCGACGCGCCTGGCCGCGCTGTTCGCTCTGGCCTTGCTGCTGTATGTTGGCCTGATGCTGGCCGGGTGGCCCGGCGGCAGCCTGGAGGCGCGTATGCAGGCGGCCCT
>DAOTYR010000064.1:0-3546 GCA_034434655.1 Chloroflexaceae bacterium | reverse complement strand
GCTCCCGGCGCTGGAACAGCGGGCTGAAGATCGCGTGATAGGCCCGCAGGTCGTCCACAATGCCGTCGAGATCCTGCGGCGTCAGGTCAAGCACCGGTGCCGTCGGCACCACGTCTGGTTCGCGCATCGGCTCCCTCCGTCACAACAACGTGGGAGCATGCTACCAAATCTCTCGTTGTAGTACTAGCCGTCGGGCTAAAGCCCTCGGCTAGGCAAGGGGAAGCCCGCCTGCGCGGGCTATACCGGATTATTTCTTCAAAGACCATCAGCCCTCGGCTATGGAATGCGAAGCCCGCCGGCGCGGGCGAGAGCGGAGTATTTAGCATTGACAAATTCGCCCGGATCGGGCATCCTACCGTCCATATGGCGCCTGGAGGGGGGATACCTGAGGTTTTGAACCATGCCTAAGAAATTAATCCGGTATACCGGGTTGGCCGTGGGGCTGATGGTCTTTGAGAAATGAATCCGCTATCCCGCGCTAGCCGTCGGGCTAAAGCCCTCGGCCAGGCAAGGGGAAGCCCGCCTGCGCGGGCGAGAGCGGAGTATGTATTCAAAGACCATCAGCCCTCGGCCAGGGGATGCGAAGGCCGCCGGCGCGGCCTATACCCGTTTCAATTCTTAAAACTCATAACACGTATCGCGAGAGATGAGGACATCCGGTTTCCCCGTACCCCCGCCGCCCATGGGTTTAGGGGCGGACAGAACGTATGGGCGCAGACGGGCGTTATGGCGTTGGGATGCGCTGGTTGGCCCTCACCCCCGTCCCCTCTCCCGCATGCGGGAGAGGGGTGAGCAGCGGCCTGCGCCGGGGCATCTCGATGCGGCAGAAGCCGCGTTAGCCCAGATGTTCTGTCCGCCCTTAAACGCCCATGGGTGGGTGTAGTGCGCGGCAACGCCGCGTGAATCTCGCTGAGGAACATGCGATGACCCTGACCGACGAACTTTCCAGTCTGGAGCAGGAAGCGACCGCCGCTCTGGCCGCCGTGCGCGATCTCGCCGGTCTGGCCGAGTGGAAGAGCCGTTTCATCGGCAAGACCGGGGCGCTCACCCGGCTCAGCCGGGGCCTTGGCGCCTTGCCCGCCGAGCAGCGCCCCGAGGCGGGCCGGCGCGTCAATACGCTGCGTGAGCAACTCGAGGCCGCCTACGCCGCCGCCGAGACCGAACTCAAGCGCGCCGCCATCGCCGGCGAACTGGCCGCCGATCGGGTTGATGTCACCCTCCCCGGGCGCCAGCCGGCCCTGGGGTACGCTCATCTGACCAACCAGGTGCTGGCCCAGGTGCAGGAGATCTTCAGCGAGATGGGCTTCCAGGTCTGGGAAAGCCCCGAAGTTGAACTGGACGAGTTCAACTTCGGGTTGCTCAATTTCGCCGAGGATCATCCGGCGCGGGATATGCAGGACACCTTCTACGTGGAGATGCCCCCGGGCGCGCCGTCGGTGCTGCTGCGCACCCACACCTCCCCCGGCCAGATACACGCGATGCGCCGCTACGCGCCCCAGCCGCTGCGCGTGCTGCTCCCGGGCAAGGTCTACCGCAACGAACAGGTGACCGTGCGTTCCGAGATGATGTTCCATCAGTTCGAGTTTCTGGCGGTGGGCCGGCGCGTCACCATGGGCGACCTCAAGGGCGTCCTGGCCTATTTCGCCGAGCGGATGTACGGCGCCGGCACGCGGGTGCGCCTGCGCCCGAGTTTTTTCCCCTTCACCGAGCCGAGCGCCGAGATGGATGTGAGTTGCTTCCTCTGCGATGGCAAGGGGTGCCGCGTCTGCAAGTACGCCGGCTGGCTGGAGATCGGCGGTTGCGGCATGGTGCATCCGACGGTGCTGCGCAACGGCGGCTACGACCCTGCGCACTTCAGCGGCTTCGCGGGCGGTTTCGGCCCCGAACGGATCGCGATGCTCAAGTACGGCATTGATGATATTCGCGGCTTTTATTCGGGCGACGCGCGCTTCGTCGAGCAGTTCGGGTAGCGTCCCGGTGGTGATCGCCGGGCGGCATGCCGGCCTCGCGCTGATCCTGGTCGCCTTTCTGGTCCTCCACGCGCTCTACACCTGGGCCGTTCCCCTGGGCGAGGGGCCCGATGAGCCGGGTCACGTCGCCTATGCGCTGTTTCTGGCGACGGAGCGACGCCTGCCTGTGCAGCGCGCCGCTCCCCAGGCGCCCGACGTGCCCGGCGAGGGGCATCAGCCGCCCCTGGCCTACCTGCTGGCCGTTCCGGCGCTGGCCTGGTTGCCCGCCGACCAGCGGCAGATCCGGCTCACCGTCAATCCCGCCTTCCTCTGGGCGGGCGGCGATGAACCGGGGGCCTTTATGCGCGGCAGTTGGGAACGCTGGCCCTGGACGGGCCTGAGCCTGGGGTGGCGCCTGGCTCGCGCTCTGTCGGGAGTGTGGGGCGCGCTGGCGGTGCTCTGCACCTACCTGGCGGCGCGGCGCCTGGCCCCGGCGGAACCGCTCCTGGCGCTCCTGGCGGCCTCCCTGGCGGCCTTCAATCCGCAGTTCCTCTTCATCAGCGCCCTGGTATCCAACGACGCGCTGCTGGCCGCTCTCGGCGCCGCCCTCCTCTGGTGGTGCCTGACGCCCGCGTCGTCCGCCCTCGCGCGGGGCTGGGCGGTTGGCGCGGGGGCGCTCCTGGGCCTGGCGTTGCTCACCAAGCAAAGCGCGTTGCTCTTTGGCCCGCTGCTGCTCTGGGGGGCCTGGCGCGTTGCCGGGGGGCGGCCCGGCCAGTTCGTGGCCCTCACGTTCCTCTGGGGGGGCGTGGCCCTGCTCATCGCCGGGTGGTGGTTCGGGCGCAATGCCCTGCTCTATGGCGACCTCTTCGGCCTGGCCGCCTTCCGGGCCGAGTTCGCCGGTCAACCCTTCGATTGGCGCGACCCCCTGGCCTGGAGCGGGGCCCTGCGCCAGCTCGCCGGCTCGTTCTGGGCGCGTTTCGGGTGGATGAGCCTGCGCCCACCCGGCTGGACGCTCTGGATCTACGCGGCGCTGGGCGCCCTGGCGGTGGCCGGCTGGCTGCTCAGGCTGGCGCGAGGCGCGCCCGCCTCCGCCTGGAGCGGGCCGCTGCTTGCCCTGGCCATGGCCAGCGCCTGGACGCTGGCCTTCGCCCTCGCCGCCGGTCTGGTTGCCTGGCAGGGGCGGATGCTCTTCCCGGCGCTGGCGGCCAGCAGTGTGCTGCTGGCCGCCGGGCTGACCGGTCTCCTTCAACCAGCCCGCCCCGGAATGGCCCGGCCGCCATCGAGAACGTCCGGGGATGCCCCGCGCGCTCCATTCCTCGCGGCACGCGCCGCCACAACCGGCATCCTGGCGTCACTGCTGTTCCTGCTGGCCGCGGCGATGCCCCTGGCGGTGATCCGGCCCGCCTATTCCTGGACGGCGCTGGCGCCACGGGACGCCCTGGCCGGACTGGGCACGCCGGTGGAGGCGCGCTTTGCCGCGGATTGGGAGCGAGGCGTGGCGCTGCGCGGCTGGCGGGTGGATACCCCGGCGCGCCCCGGCCAACCCCTGGCGGTGACCCTCACCTGGAACAGCCTGGAGCCGGTCCCGCGCAACTGG
>DAOTYR010000063.1:0-3023 GCA_034434655.1 Chloroflexaceae bacterium | reverse complement strand
GCCGCCGAGAGCGCCGAGGAGCGGGTTGCCGCCCAACTGTGCCTGGCCGATCTGCCGCTGACCACCTTCCTCGAAGAACCGCTGATCCCCTACGAGGAAGATGAAGTGACGCGCCTGATCCTCGACACCCACGATCGCGTCGCCTTCGCTCCCGTCAGCGGCCTCACCGTGGGCGCCTTCCGCGAATGGCTGCTTTCCTATGCGACCACCGGCGATATCCTGGCCGCCCTGGCCCCCGGGATCACTCCCGAAATGGCTGCCGCCGCGGCGAAAATCATGCGGAACCAGGACCTGATCGCCGTCAGTCGCAAGTGCCGCGTGGTGACCAGCTTTCGCACCACCATTGGCTTGCCTGGTCGCTTCTCGTCGCGCATCCAGCCCAACCATCCTACTGACGATCCCCGTGGCATCGCCGCCTCGATCCTCGACGGTCTGCTCCACGGCTGCGGCGACGCGGTGATCGGCATTAATCCTGCCACTGACAGCCCCCAGGCCGTGATTGTCCTGCTTGAGTTGATTGATGACCTGCGCCAGCGCTATGCCATTCCGGTCCAGTCGTCGCTGCTGGCCCACGTCACCACCCAGATGGCCGCCATCGAACGCGGCGCTCCGGTGGACCTGGTGTTCCAGTCCGTGGCCGGCACCGAGGCCGCCAACCGCTCTTTTGGCATCAACCTGGCGCTGCTGCGCGAGGCCCGCGCCGCTGCGTTGTCCCTGGGTCGCGGCACCATCGGCGACAACGTCATGTACTTTGAAACCGGTCAGGGCAGCGCCCTTTCGGCCAACGCCCACCACGGCGTTGATCAGCAGACCTGCGAGGCCCGGGCCTATGCCGTGGCCCGTCACTTCGAGCCGCTGCTGGTCAACACCGTGGTCGGTTTTATTGGCCCCGAATACCTCTACGATGGCAAGCAGATCATCCGCGCCGCGCTCGAAGATCTCTTCTGCGGTCGCCTGATGGGTGTGCCCATGGGCTGCGACGCCTGCTACACCAACCACGCCGAAGCCGACCAGAACGATATGGATAACCTCCTGGTGCTGCTGGGAGCGGCTGGCTGCGCTTACATCATGGGTGTCCCCGGCGCCGATGATGTGATGCTCAATTACCAGAGCACCTCGTATCACGACGTGCGTTTCGTGCAGACTACCCTGGGCCTGCGACCTGCCCCGGAGTTTGAGGCCTGGCTGATTGACATGGGTATCATCGAGCCTGATGGCCGTCTGGCGTCCCGTGAGCCGCCTCGCCTGCTACGGGCCGTTGCCCGGCTCGCCTCCGGGCATGCGTAAAGCGAATGCGCCACGTACCCTCAAACAGGTGCCATCATGTCCGACGAACTACTGCCCTCCACTGACTTATGGCAGGCGCTGCGCCGCTACACCAATGCCCGCATCGCCCTGGGCCGAGCCGGTGACAGTCTGCCCACCGCTCCGCAACTCGCCTTTCAGTACGACCACGCCCGCGCTCGTGACGCGGTACATCTGCCCTTTGACGCCGAAGGCGTGGCCGCGGCAACAGGCGCCGCCGGGTTGCCTGTGCTGATCGTGCACAGTGCCGCCCCCGACCGGCCAACCTACCTCAAGCGCCCCGACCTGGGCCGGCGCCTGAGCGACGACTCGCGCGCGGCGCTGTCGCTGCACGGGCCTCCTGATGGCGCCTATGACGCTGTTCTGGTCATCGCCGATGGGCTCTCGGCCCTGGCCGTGCACCGGCATGCGGCTCCCCTGGTCATCCGCGTCGTCGGGGCCTTGCAGGGTCTGGGCTGGCGCCTGGCGCCGCTCGTTGTGGTACGCCAGGGTCGTGTGGCGGTAGCCGATGAGATTGGGAGCCTGCTCCGCGCCAGGCAGGCCGCTATTCTGATCGGCGAACGTCCGGGTCTGAGCGTTGCTGATAGCCTCGGGGTGTATCTGACGTATGATCCGCGTCCTGGCCGCACCGACGCCGAACGCAACTGCATCTCCAACATCCACGCCCATGGCCTGAGCTACGCGGCCGCCACCCAGACGCTGATCTATTTGATGAGCGAAGCGCGACGCCTCAAAGTGAGCGGCGTCGCGCTGAAGGATGAGCGCGCCGAGCGTGATGGCCCGGCTGCGTTGCCCGGCTAATGCGCCTCGACATGCACGGAGGCGCAGCCTCCCCGCTCCCCTCTACCGCGTACGTCCTGTCATTTGACAGGACGTACGCGGTCGCCTTCCGGCAGGGAGGGGTGGAGGGCCTGCGGCCCTCCACGAACTATTCCATTCGTTTCCCGTTTTGCCAGACTGCCTGGCCGCCACGGGCGGGAAAGGAGGGGATGCGGGGAGGCTGCGCCTCTCCGCATCCCCTCCACCTGTCAATGACACGATTGTCATCTCTTTGTAATCTTGAAACCCTTGTAACGCCACAGGCGCGTAGGGTAGAACAAGGCCGCGGCAAAAGCCGGCTGCGCGCTGCCTTCGCGGTGACGGCGCGCGGCGCCCCGTGTGCTGACAACCTGTTTTGTTCCAGCCTACCACGCCGCGGAGGAGCTTATGCAACGATCTTCAAGGCCCGGCCTGGTAACCGTCGCCCTGATCGCCCTTCTGAGTATCGTCGGAGTTCTCCTGCCCTTTCAGCTCACCAGCTTCGGTCAGCGGTCAAACGGTCCGATCCTGTTGCCCTTCCTCGCCTCGCCCGGCCTGCCCCCTTCCAACCCTACCACCGAATGGTCGCAACACGCCTTCAATGCCCAGCGCACCAGTTTCTATCCCAATGCCGTTCCGGCCCCCTGGCGCTGGAAGTGGGCCTGGAACGGCCCGGACGCCACCGGCGGCATCGCTGCCGGCAAGTTCGGCTTGCCACGCAACAGTCAACCCGTTACCGGCGGTGGTCGCGTGTACGTTGCTGCGGGCAGCCGCGGCGTCTACGCGCTCGACAACGCTAACGGCGCTCCGATCTGGAACCGCAACCCCGGCGGGAGCATCAATTCAACGCCTGCCTATGACGCCGACACCGGGGCGCTGTTTGTCGTATCCAGCAACGGCACGCTCTATAAGCTCGACGC
>DAOTYR010000062.1:0-9223 GCA_034434655.1 Chloroflexaceae bacterium | reverse complement strand
GGGATGGGGGAACCGGGTTCCCCCAGGGTCACGGTAACCGTCCATGCCTCCGGGCGGCGCACCACCCGATGCAAGCGGGGGGATGGGGGAACCTGGTTCCCCCATGTTAGACAACCGGCGAACGCCCCGCATAGAGCGCCTCGTGCTGGGCGGCGATGGCATGCCAGGAGAAGCGCGCGGCCAGGGCGCGCCCGGCGGCGGCAAGACGCGCGCGGGTGGCGGCGTCGGCGTCCAGGGCGGCCATGGCCGTGGCGAGGGCCGCCGGGTCGTTCGGGGGCACCAGGAGCGCCGCCGGGCGCAATGCCTCCGCGGTGGCCGTATCGCCGGGCGTGGTGCTGATCACCGGGCAGCCGTGGGCCAGGGCGGCCAGCAGGCTCCCCCGGCGAAAGGAGGCCCCGTCGCGGAAGGGCAAGACGACCAGATCGGCGGCCAGGAACCACGCCGAGACCTCCGCGTCCGGCAGGTGGCCGGTCTCCGTCACGCGGGTCACCAGGCCCAGGCGCGCCGCCAGGGCGCGCACCGCCCCGGCATGGGCCACATCCTGCGGCGCGGTAGCGGCGCCGCCGATGATGATCAGCCGCCAGGTGGGATCGAGGCGGGCCAGGGCCTCGATCAGCGCATCGGCGCCTTTGCTGGGGGCCAGCAAGCCGAAGTAGGCAACCAGCCTGTCGCCAGTCCCCAGACCCAGCCGCGCTCGCCAGGCGGCCCGCTCGAAGCCCTCCGGCGGCGCGACAGGGATGTTCGAGCCGATGGGGATCACGTGGGCCTCCACCCCTCCTTCGCTGAGGCGCGCCGCATCGGCGGCCGTGGTGGTGATCGCCACATCGGCGTCGCGGGCCAGGCGCCAGTTCACCCAGCGGCGCAGCGGCCCGGCCCTGGGGAAGAGGTACGGCGTCAGCAGATCGTGAAATGTCACCGCGATCCGCGGTCGCCCGGGCAGGGCGCGCAGGCGCCAGGGCAACAGATTGATCCCGGCACGCATGGCGTAGGCGCCGGTCTGGTACTGGATGTGCAACCAGTCGGGCCGCAGGCGATCGAGCGCGCCGATCAGCGCGGACCAGCACCGCGGCGACCAGTCGAGGTCAGCGGGTGGTTGCGCCGTCGCAGCCCCATCGCCATACACGCGCAGGCGCCGGTCCTGAATGGTCAGCACGGTCACGGCGTGGTCGCGCTGGCCCAGGGCCTCGGCCAGGCGGCGCGTATAGTCGCCGACGCCGCCGGGTTGGGGCGGATATTCGCCGCTTACCAGGGCGATGCGCATAGGAGGGTAACTATGCACACCTGGGGTAACACCCGCGCCTGGGAGCGCGGGCGTCTCGCCCTCGTCGCGTCTCCGCGGGCAAGCTGTCCGCGCTCCCGCGAGACATGTGAACACGTGCATAGGAGGCGCATTGCTGCTGCTTACCGATGTTTCTGGGCGGGGGTAGCCCGTCCAGACTCTCGCGTCAACTCTGTCTGCCAATCAAGCTCTCGGCCAGGGCGCGCAGGCGGGCGCGGGCCGCGGCCGCGTCAGGGGTCTCGCCGGGGCCGAGGCGGTCGAGGGCGGCAAAGGCGGCGGCATGGTGTTCGGCGGCCACCGTGGCGCAGTAGGCGCGCGAACCGGCGGCGTCGAGGATCCCCAGGGCGGCCCGGACGGACTCGTCGTCCATCTCTGGCTGGGCATAGAGGCGCGCCAGGGTCGCGCGGTCAGCGCTGGTGGCCAGGGCGTGGACCACCGGGAGACTGACCTTGCGCCGGTAGAGATCGGCGGCGGCGGGCTTGCCGGTCACCTCGGGCAGACCCCAGATGCCGAGGAGATCATCCTCGATCTGGAAGGCCAGGCCCATGCTGCGGCCGAAGTCGGCCAGCGCCGCCGCGGTATCGGGCGCGGCGCCGGCGACCAGGGCGCCCAGTTCGCAGGCGCCGGCGATCAGCGCCGCCGTCTTGCGGCCGATCATCGCCAGGTAATCCTGCGGGGTGATGGTCAGATCGCCCTCGTAGCTCAGATCGAGATACTGCCCCTCGCACACGTGAAGAATAACCTCATCGAAGCGGCGCAGCACGCGCAGGATGCGCTCGGCGGGCACGCCCGCCTCGGCCAGGCGATGGATGGCCAGATGGGCGATCACGAACATGCCGTCGCCGGCGTTGATGCCCTGAGCCAACCCCCAGATGGACCAGACGGTCGGCCGTCCGCGCCGGGTCGTGCTGTTATCTTCGATGTCGTCGTGGATCAGGGTAAAGTCGTGGAGCAACTGCACCCCCGCGGCCAGGGGCAGGGCCTGGCGCGGATCGCCCCCGGCCGCCTGGCATGCCAGCAGCGCCAGTTGGGGGCGAATCAGTTTGCCGGGATCGGCGCTCGCGGGCCGCAGGTGTTCATCACGCCAGCCCAGGTGGTACTCCTGCATCTGGTAGAAGCGCGCCACCTGCTCTTCGGCTGCCGGAAACGCCTCGCCCATGGCCTGCTGGATCAAGTGCGCGCTATCAGGGAGTGTCATCGGTTTATCACCCAAAAGCACTTACAACTACCGTTATACCTGGTACGACAACCAATAGTTTTTCCTCTCCTTAGAGCCAGAAAAACCGTCGCCACTCATTCCAACTGTCACCGCAGTGTAATCTGAAGTCGTTGCTGCATGCCGGGTTTGACTAGTACACTCCTGCATATGTAAGGCGGTAGGAGCAGGGCCAACATCTGACCCGACACGCCGTTGCCCCGGCAGCGCCAGCCTTCAGCCGCAGCCCACACCATCGAAGAAGGAGTGCTCATGATGCCGCTCAACTTGCGCTTCCGGTTCAGCCCTGCCAAGGATGGCCTGGTCAAGGTGCTTGGCCCGCTCGAGACGGAGATCATGCAGATCCTCTGGCAAAGCGAACGCAGCACGGTGAAACAGGTCCACCGTCGTCTTGCGCAACAGCGGGAGATTGCCTACACCACGGTCATGACCACCATGAGCCGCCTGGCGGAGAAGGGCGTCCTGAACCGGCAGCGCGAGGGTCTGGCCTACGTCTACACACCGGCAATCTCGGAGACCGAGTTCGTGCAACTGGTGGTGCGCCAGGTTCTGGACGGGTTGCTGGACGACTACAGCGACACGGCGATTGACTACATTGTCGAGTACCTGGCGAAGAACAACCCGCCCGAACTGCAGCGCCTGCACCAGGCCATCCGCTCCCGTATCGGTGAGGGGTAGCCCGGCTCCGGCCCATGCGTCGGCTCGCCCCGAAGCCGACCTCCCTCCCCCCGTCACCGGCCATGCGCGAGGGCGCCCGCCCGCTCGCGCTATCGCCTTCTCTGCTCCTCCTCTTCCGCCACACCCTCGGGCACGGCCCACAGATCATAATCGGTGGTCCGCGTCACCCGCACGGTGAGGAACGATCCTACCGGCGCCTCACCCCAGACGAAGATCTGCCCGTCGATCTCTGGCGCGTCGCGGAACGAGCGCCCGATGGCCAGAGGGCGACCGTCGTCAGCGGCGCCCTGGCCCTCGATGAGCACCTGGAGGGTGCGCCCGAGCCAGCGGGCGCTCCGGGCGCGTGAAATGCCCTGCTGCAGTTGCATCAGCGTGTGCCAGCGCTTTTCGATCACCTGGGGGCGCACCTGGTCGGGCAGATCTGCGGCGGAGGTGCCAGGTTCGCGCGAGTAGCGAAAAGCGCCCACGCGGTCGAACTGGACCCGTTCGAGGAAGGCGAGCAGGGCGCGAAACTCCTCTACCGTTTCGCCAGGGAAGCCGACAATGAAGGTCGAGCGCAGGGCGATATCGGGCATCGCCGCGCGCAGGGCGTCAATCAGGGCCAGGGTGCGCTCCGTATCGGGGGGCCGGCGCATGCGCCGCAGCGTGGCCGGATGGGCGTGCTGCAGGGGCATGTCCAGGTACTTGACTATCTGCGGGCGGGTCGCCATGACCTCGATCAGGCGCTCGGAGACGCCGTGGGGATAGGCGTACATCAGGCGCACCCATACGTGCTCAGGGAGCACGCGGCAGAGTTCGTCGAGCAGGGTGGCCAGGCCGTCCTTCAGCCCCAGGTCGCGCCCATAGTCGGTGAGATGCTGGGCCACGAGCACGATCTCGCGCACCCCGCCGGCGACCAGTTCGCGGGCCTCACCGAGAATGGCGCCAACGGGTTTGGAGGCCATGTCGCCCTTGAAACCGGGAATGGTGCAGAAGGCGCAACGGAGGTTGCAGCCATCGGAGATCTTGAGGTAGGCCGAGGGGGTGGCGCGGTTGCGGCGAATGGGCATGGTGCGCCAGTCGGCGTAGCTTGAGGGCTGCGGCGCCGCCGTGGGCGACGGTGGCAACGTCGCGCCCGGTCGGTTCATTGCCCGCAACGGGATCAGGGGACGTTGGGGAACGGCGGGTGGCGTGTCGGGAGCCACCAGTTCGTTAATCTGCATCCAGCGCCGGGTGGAGAGCACGCCATCAACGCCCTCGATGGCCCCCAGCAACTCGCCGTGGGACTGGGCCATGCACCCGGCGGCGATCAGGCGCTGGCCCTCGCGCTTGCGGGCGCTCAGGTCGCGCAGCACGCCGAGGGTTTCCTCGCGGGCCGCGGCGATGAAGCTACAGGTGTTGACAATGATCACATCAGCGTCTTCGGGCGCGGCGACGGGCGCGTGCCCGGCGGCGGCGAGGAGGCCATCCATGCCCTCGCTATCCACGACATTCTTGGGGCAACCCAGGGTGAGAATATGGTACTTCATAGAAGGATTCTATCATTTCGGATTTTAGGGGTGTCTCAAACGCACGTGACCGTTCGCCTCGACACCAACCCTCCACGCGGCTTCGCCGCACCCCGACGGGATGACCATAGGTTCTTCGTGGGAGGGCTGCGCCCTCCCAAATCCTCCCGCGGGTGGACGTAGGGGGAAACCCGGTTTCCCCCTACCCTTGCGGGGCGGGGGCGTGGGGAAAACCGGTTTCCCCACACCCCTCGCCGAGGGCGTATGTTCACGTTAGCCGTCCATGCGGCTGCGCCGCACAACGCCGCAATGAACATACGGTTGTTCCTGGGAGGGCTGCGCCCTCCCAAACCCTCCCACCGGGTGGGGGGTATGGGGAAACCCGGTTTCCCCATACCCCTGCTCGAGGGCAGCGCCCTCCCCGGCAGAAGCGTATGTTCATCTCATCGCCGGGATGCAGCCTGGTTGGAGCGCCGCGCATCACCGGTAATTCGTAAACTGCAAGGGGACCTCGATCTCCTGCTCTTTGCTTTTCAGAAAGCGAATCACCTCTTGCAACTCGTCGCGGCTCTTCGAAGCCACCCGCAGGCTCTCGCCCTGGATGCGGGGCTGCACCTTCGGAAACTCGTCCCGGATCAGCCTGGCGAGCTTTTTCGCCAGGTCGGGGTTGATACCTTTGCGGAGGGTAACCACCTGGCGCACCCGTGCGCCGCTGGTCGGTTCGATCGTGCCGTAGTCGAAGATCTTGAGGGATAACTGGCGCCGCAGGGCGCGCGTCTCGAGCAGATCCCGCACGCTGCGCAGCGACAGTTCACTATCGGTGGTGATCACCAGTTCGCTCTTCCCGAGTTCGAGGGTCGTCTGCGTATCCTTCAGATCGTAGCGGGTCTGGATCTCACGCCGGGCCTGATCGACCGCGTTGACCAGTTCCTGGTACTCGAAATCGGAAACGATATCAAAGCTGTGTTCACTTGCCATAGGCGTTTCTACGTGACAGGGGATACGCAATCGCCTCCCGGGAGGAGGGGTGGAGAGCCGCAGGCTCTCCACGAACCTTTCGATTCTCATTCCCCACCCGCGGCGGCAGGCTTATGCGCTCTGCGCCGGGGCGCGCCCCCGCCGGACGGCAACAGCGGGCCTCAATTGGGGGGCCAGAACCAGTTGACGGGTTGGCCGGCGGCCTGGCCGAGCGGTCCCTGCTGCAACCCATTGACGGTCACCTGGACATCGGGCGGATTGCCGGCGCGGATGAACACCCGGCGCTGGGCCTCAAACACCAGTTTCTCGCCGGAGCGCATAATCCCCTCGAAGGCGGTGCTGCCGTCCGTCTGCACCCGCACCCACGAGTTCTCGGTGCCGCGGCTGTTGGGTATGGCGATCTCGAGCACGATGGGGGCCGACGGAGTGGCCGTCATCTGCGGCGCCGCTTGTTCTGGCGGCTCGATGTTCCCGCCCGCAACCAGCGCATCAGGGGATGCGGTGGGGGGCGAGGCGGTCTGCGTCGCGGGCGCAGTAGTGGGCATTGCAGCCAGCGTCACTGTCGGCAGGGGCGAGGGCGCAGGGGCCACCACCGTGGGCCCGGCCACGGCGCTCCCGGCCCGGTCGCCGATGCGCCCGACGGCGTTCAGCGTGACGTACGCCAGGCCAACCAGGGCCATAGTCACAAAAAAGACGCCGAGGAAGCTGGGCAGGACATACGCGCGAGTGCGGGGCGGATTGGTGGCGGGAACGACGCGGATCGGATCAGTGCCCCCCCGCTCGCGGCGGTAGAGTTCAATCATCTCATCGGGCGGCAGCCCGAGATACTGGGCATAGTTACGGATGAAGCCACGCACCACGACATCGCCGGGGAGGCGCTGATAGGCGCCCTCTTCCAGGGCCGCGAGCGATGCCTGAAGGATACGGGTATCAACCGAGGCCTGGGCCAGCGAAAGCCCCTGTCGCTCGCGCGCCTGCCGAAGTCGATCCCCTAGCTCGCTCATACACGCGCACCTTCACTACTGCGCCGGTCGAAGGCTGTATGGCCGCTGCCACGCCGCTGCAGGTTCAAGACGCACCGGCGGCCAGAAGTTAAACTCCGGTTGTTGCGGCTGACTACCGCGTAGCCTATTATACCAAATGCTGTTGGATGCGCCGCGTGGCGAACCACAACCTGGGGAAACCTGGTTTCCCCGCGTCCCCGCCCGAGGGGAGGGTCCGGGAGGGCAAGGCCCTCCGGGAACTCCGCAGTTCCAGCCACGCGGGGAAGCGACGCGCCCGCATGCAGAAAGCTCGATGGAGAAGCACGGACCATGGCACTACCCGAACTCATGGCTGGCGGCTACGACTGGTTGGAGACGTGGCGGCGGATGTACGATCAGGAGCGCGCCCAGGGCGAGGCCGCGATGGATCCGGCCTTTGGGCGCAGCGCAGATTACTGGGCCCATCGCGCCGGACGCTTCGCGGCGGCGGCGCGGCGCCATCCCCAGCCCGACTCCTCGATGGAATGGCTCTTTCCGCGGCTGTGTCCGGATGACACGGTGCTCGACATCGGCGCAGGAACCGGGCGCTACCTGCCGCACCTGGCCCGTCGTGTGGCCCACGTCATCGCCGTGGAGCCCTCGCCGGCGATGCGCGCCGAACTGGAAGTCACGGTGACCGAAGCCGGTCTGAGCAACGTCACGATCATTGCCAGCAGTTGGCCGATGGAGGACCCGCTGGCGGCCGATGTGGCCTTCTCGGCCCACGTGGTCTATGGCGTGCGCGAGATCGGCCCGTTTCTGGAGGGCATGGACCGGGCGGCGCGTCGGCTCTGCGCGCTCTTCCTGGGCCTGCGCCATCCCACTTCGGCGCTGAAGCCGGTGTGGGAGCGCGTGCACGGGCAGCCGCGCCTGCCGCTCCCGGCGGCGCTGGAGACGGTGTGCGCCTGCCATCAACTCGGGTTGCCGGCGCGGCTCGACCTGGTGCCCAGCGCCACGATGATGCGCTATGCGAATGCCGAGGAGGCCCTGCTCGACCTGCGCGATCGGCTGCGCCTGACGCCCGATCCTGAGCGCGACGCGCGCATTCGCGCGGCCATCGCCGAGGTGTTCGCGCCGACCGACGACGGGATGCTGGCCCCCAGGGAGCAACAACGCTACGGAGGGATCGTATGGTGGGCGCCGGGAACACGAACCGGAGCGATGTCTCCATGAAGGGGCGCTACGCCATCGCCATGGTGATGGGCCTGCTGATCGGCATCCTGGCCGTGCTGCTCGACCGGTGGGTGAGCGAGGCCGGCTGGGGGTTGCGGGCAGCGGCGCTGGTGATCACCGGAAGCGTCCTGTGCGTGGCGCAGCACGGATTGGCGCGCTGGCGTCGCTGATGTGAACATGGGGGAACCAGGTTCCCCCATACCCCCGCCCGCGGGAGGGTGTGGGAGGGCTACGCCCGCACGCAGGGGGATGGGGAAACCAGGTTTCCCCATCCCCTGGCCCGCGGGAGGCTTTAGGAGGGCCAGGCCCCCGTGGGGATGCGGGCCGTAGGCCCGCGCACCCAGGCCCCGGCCCGCGGGAGGGTTCGGGAGGGCGCAGCCCTCCCACGACAACCTTATTTTACCCCCCATACTCCCGCAAGAACGCGCTCAGGAGGCGCACGCCGACGCCGGTGGCGCCGGGGGCGTCGTAGGGCTTTGCCGGCTTTTCGGCGTAAGCCGTGCCGGCGATGTCGAGGTGCACGAAGGGGACGTCGCCGGTGAACGCGGCGAGGAAGGCGGCGGCGGTGATCGAGCCGGCTGGCCGCCCGCCGATGTTCTTGATATCGGCGATCTCGCTCTTGATCATCTCGCGGTATTCGTCCCACAGCGGCAGTTGCCAGACGCGCTCGCCGCTCGCCTCGCCCGCGCGGCTGATCCGCTCGGCCAGGGCCTGGTCGGTGGCCATCATGCCGATCGCATGCGCCCCCAGGGCGATAATCATCGCCCCGGTCAGGGTCGAAAGCTCAACGATGGCGGCGGGATTGTAGCGTTGGGCGTAGTGCAGCGCGTCGGAGAGCACGATCCGCCCTTCGGCGTCGGTGTTGAGCACCTCGACGGTTTTGCCGCTGAGGGTGGTGATCACATCGTCGGGGCGGTAGGCGTTGCCGCTGATCGCGTTTTCGACCGCCGGGATCAGCCCCACGACGTGGAGCGGCAACTTCAGCTCCGCCAGCACCTGCATCGCGCCCAGAACCGCCGCCGCGCCGGACATGTCCGCCTTCATGGTGGTCATAGAATCTGACGGTTTGATCGACAGCCCGCCCGTGTCGAACGTCAGGCCTTTGCCGACGAGGCAAATGGTTGGGCCTGTCTCAGAAGCCTGGCCATACTCCATCACGATGAAGCGCGGCTCGTTGGCCGAGGCCTGGCCCACGGCGATGATTCCGCCGAAGCCGCCCTCGATCAGTTGCGTCTTGTCGAGCACGTTCACGTTCAGGCCCATCCGCTCGCCCAGGGCCACGGCCGCGTCGGCAAGGGCCGCCGGGGTGAGCACGTTCGGCGGCGTGTTCACCAGGTCGCGCGCCAGGGTCACGCCCCGGGCGATTGTCTGGCCGACGGCCACGCCCGCC
>DAOTYR010000061.1:0-8373 GCA_034434655.1 Chloroflexaceae bacterium | reverse complement strand
TCCCCGACCTGGATTCGAACCAGGAACCTACTGATTAACAGTCAGCCGCTCTACCGTTGAGCTATCGGGGAACGTGTCGCTGCACACCGCCACATAGTATAGCATAGCCCGCCTGGAGATGCAAATCAGCATCCGTGCGTCTGTGCGGCTGTGCCGCACACCCCCCGATGCAAATGGCCCGGGAGCGCGGGCGGCCCGCCTGCGTCACGTCTCCGCGGGCAAGGTGACTGCCCCTCTCCCCAGCCCTCCCCCCGCTGGGGGGAGAGAGTCCGGTTCCTCCCCCCAGCGGGGGGAGGTTAGGAGGGGGGCTGCAGCGCCGCATGCGCGTAAGTGAGCAGCCTATGTTCACATCAGCCGTCCATGCGGCTGCGCCGCACAACGCCGCAATGAACATAAGGTTGTTCTTGGGAGGGCTGCGCCCTCCCAAACCCTCCCACGGGTGGGGGAATGGGGAAACCCGGTGTCCCCATTCCCCTGCGGGGCGGGGGCGTGGGGAAACCCGGTTCCCCCAGACCCCTGCCTGAGGGCCAGGCCCTCCAAACTCTCCCACCGGGTGAGGATCTGGGGAAACCCGGTTTCCCCACATCTCTGCGTGAGGGCCAGGCCCTCCCACACCCTTCCACCGGGTGGGGCCCGGGTGCGGGGGCGGCGCCCGCCCACACTCGCCCGTGGGCGGTTCATTGTAACATCAGCCGCCCATGCGGCTCGCGCCGCACACCGACGGGATGAACATACGATTGTTCCTGGGAGGGCGTAGCCCTCCCAGACCCTCCCACCGGGTGGGGGTGTGGGGAAACCCGGTTTCCCCACACCCCTGCTCCAGCAGCCTATGTTCACGTTAGCCGTCCATGCCGCCGGGCGACACAACGCCCGATGCACACGGGGGATGGGGGAACCAGGTTCCCCCGTGTTCTCCGGTTCGAACGCCACGCCTGTGCTATAATCTCCACACAAGAAGCAAGCCGGAGCACCACCGCGAGGCAGCATGACCGTCTACAATCCTGAAGGCGTCCCTCCGCTCATTTCGGCGGGCCTGGCCCGCATCGAACGCCTGTTGCCGTACCCGGGCGAGGTGCTGTTCAGCCCGGGGCGACGGGTCGAGCCGGAAGACGTCGTGGCGACCACCCTCATGCCCGCTCCGCCGCACATCATCAACGTAGCGCGGGCGCTGAGCATCACCCCTGGCGATGTGTACCGCGCCATGCGCCGCGAAAAGGGCGTCAAGATCGGCGCGGGCGAGGTGCTGGCCCGCTCGGGGCGCCTGTTCGGGCGCCGTTGCGTCGCGCCGGTGAGCGGTGAGATAACCGACATCGACACCGAGACCGGCTACGTGACCATCGTCCCCGACCCGGTGGAACAGGAACTCGCAGCGGGGGTGCGCGGCGTGGTCACCGAGGTCGTCCCCAACCGCGGCGTGGTCATCGAAACCCTCGCCGCGCAGGTCTACGGCGCGTTTGGCCTCGGCGCCGACCAGACCGGCGTGCTCCGGCTCCTCGTGACGGACCCCTCCGATACGGTGCAACCCGAGCAGATCGATACCCGCAGCGCCTACGCCATTATCATCGGCGGGGCTGCCATCAGCGCCGCTGCCCTGCGACGGGCGGTGCTCGAGCAGGTGCGCGGCGTGATCGTGGGCGGGATCGAAGAACACGAACTGCGCCAGTTTCTCGAATGGACGGGCGCGGAGCGCTGGCCCAAGGCGCTCCCCCCATGGTCGCTGCCCGAGGCGCGCGTCACCGCCGATCTCAAATTGACCCTCGTGCTTACCGAGGGTTTCGGCGCGCGGCCGATGAACGAGGCTATCTTCGGCCTGCTCAGTTCGCTGGATCGCCAGGAGGCCCTGATCGAGGGACGAACCAGTCTGCGCGCGCCGTTGCGGCGCCCACGGGTGATCGTGCCGCTCTCACGCGGCACGCCGGGCGAATTGCCGAGTCTCGCCCTGCGCCCCGGGGCCACGGTGCGCCTGCTCGACGATGCCCATCTGGGGCGAACGGGAAGCATCCGCGCGCTGTCGGCCACGCCGCGTGCTCTGGTCTCGGGTGTCGGATTGCCCGCCGTGCACGTGCACCTCGAGGACGGCAGCGATCTCTGGCTCCCCCGCACCTGCGTGGAAGTGCTGGGGTAAGTCTTTCGTAGCGTGAACATAGCTGGTTGGGTACCCGTTCACACCAGCCGTCCATGCGGCTCGCGCCGCACACCGACGGGATGAACATACTTCCTGGGAGGGCTGCGCCCTCCCAAACCCTCCCGCGAGCGGGGGTATGGGGAAACCGGGTTTTCCCACGCCCCTGGGGCCTATTTTCACGTTAGGGGTAACCCACGCACCCGGGAGCGAGGGCAGCTTGCCCGTGGAGACGCGACGCGGGCGGGACGCCCTCGCTCCCATGATCAAAGTCACTACGTACCTGGTGGGGGGGAGGTGGGGAAACCGGGTTTCTCCACCTCCCCTCCCGGTACCACCATGAGCCAGATCAGACGACCACCATGATCCAGGAACCTCTGGCCTCCCCTTCTGTGACCGCAAACTCCGCCCGGGTGCTCATCGCCGACGACGACGCCACGATGAGTTCGTTCTGCGCCCGCGCCCTGAGCGCCGCCGGCTACACCGTCGTGACCGTGGCCGAAGCGGAGGCAGCCATCACTGCCTTGCGCGCGCAGGGGCCATTCGACCTGCTGCTTGCCGATATCAAGATGCCCGGACGTAGCGGCCTGGAACTGGCTCAGATTGCTCGCGAGATCGACCCGGCCATTGCCGTGGTGATTATGACCGGTCATAGTACGGTTGATACGCTGCATGCCTCGGTGCGCCGCGGCGTGGCTGATTACCTGACCAAGCCGTTCGAGATTGACGAACTGCGCCACGTCGTTGAGCAGGCGCTGCATAAACGCAGCCTGTTGCAGCGGAGCCTGCGCGCGCGAGCGCTTGAAGCATTGCTCCGCAGCAGCGAGGCGATCAACGCCATCCTCGACCGGAACCAGCTCGCGCGGGAGATTATCGCCCACGCCCGCATGCACGCCCCCGGCGCGGCCGGCTTTCTCTTCGTCGCCGGATCGGACCACCTGCCGCCCCAGGTCTTCGCCGAACCCGCTGGCGCCGCGATCCAGCCCGCGGGGCGCGAGGCCGTCGCCCAGAGCATCCACGCCGGTCGCCCGCTGCCGGTGGTCGGCGCCGCGCCGCTCGCGCTGCTGGAAGCCACGCCCCTCACCTACGGCCTGGCCGTGCCCCTCCGCGCCCGCGGCGAAGCCGTTGGCGCACTGCTGCTCTGTGACGCCGAGGATGCGTTGAACGCGCCCGGGGCCAGCGAGTTCCTGGCCCTGCTGGCCAACCAGGCCGGCAATGCCCTGCGCAATGCCCAGCTCTACAGCCAGCTCGACGCCGCCTACAACAGCCTGCGCGAACTCGATCGGCTCAAGAGCGAGTTTATCGCCATTGCCTCCCACGAACTGCGTAGCCCGCTCTCCATCGTGCTGGGCTATGCCAAAATGGTGCACGATCGCAGCAGTGGCGATCTGCGCGAGTACGCCCAGCGCCTGCTCACCGGCGCCGAGCGGATCAAGGCTATTGTGAACGACCTGCTGCACCTGCGCGACTTCGACCGTAAACAGACGACCCTGACCCTGGAACGCTCGGCGCTCGATGCGCTGGTGCGCCAGGCGATCGAACGGCTCATCCCCGCGGCGCAGCAAAAAGGGCAGGACCTGACTACGGCCCTGCCCCCCCAGCCGGTGATCCTGGACGTTGACCGCGAGAAGTTCCTGCTGGTGACAGGTAACCTGATCGAGAATGCCATCAAGTTTACTCCGCCCGGGGGCCGCATACACGTCGAGGTCGCCTGCTGGCCGCACGAACGCCTCGCCGCGGAGATCGCGCGCGCCGTCGCCAACCCGACGATGCGCCGCCTTGCCGAGGCCACGCTGGCAACCTGGGCGCTGGTGCGGGTCAAGGATACCGGCATCGGCATCGCGCGGGAGCAGCAGGGCCGCATCTTTGAACGCTTCTACCAGGTTGCCAGTTCGCTGACGCGCGAACAGGGCGGCACGGGTCTGGGGCTGGCGATCGTCTGCGACCTGGCCACGTTGCAGGGCGGCGTTGTCTGGGTCGAGAGCGAGGAAGGCCGCGGCAGCATCTTCAGCTTCGCCCTGCCCCTGCCCTGAGCGTGAACCGGCGGAACTGGCGAAACGTCCGCCTCCAGCGGTCGGACACTCCGGTTTACCTTGCCCGTAACAGCTATAGGGTATACTATTGGCAGTACGAACCGGGCCGCGCTGACGCAGGTTCAACCGAACATCGGGCGCCCGGGGATCGGCTACGCCCCACGCAACCGGCCCGGTACGGCCCAGGCTCGTCAGTTGCGCGGCATCGCTCCCCCCGCGAGGGTGAGCCGCGCAGCACACCGGTGATCCGCCTCGAAGCTTCACCAGCACGCTCGCCGACCCTACGGCGAGCCGTGAGAACAAGGCAATGACCTACCGACTGATGGTAGTAGCCGCAGCAAGCTCGGCACTACGGAACCTGTCACAACAGATGGGCGACGACGTGGCGGTCCAGCTCTTCGAGTCCGCCGATGAGGCCCTGTGGGAACTGCAAGAGCAACCGCCCGAGGCCCTGGTCGCCGAGGTGGACCTGCCCGATAGGAGCGGGATGGAACTGGCTGAGATCATTACCCATTTCGAGGTTCCGACGCGGGTGGTGCTCTACCGCGCGTCCGAGGAAGCAGCCGCGCCCCTCGATGATGCCGTCGGCGTCCATCACGTCCTGCACGGCCCGCTGGCGCCGGAGGAACTCGTCGCAGCCCTGCAGGCGGCGCTGCGGGCCGGGGCCGCCATGGCGGAGCAGCCCGCCGATGTCGCGGCGCAGGGGGATGCCGATGCCACGCCCCCTCTTCCCGATCCGGCGCCCCCTGCGCCCGCTCCGGACGATCTCGAGCCACCGGCGAGCGAACCCGAACCCATCGCTCCACAGACCGCGCAGGACCCGCGGCCGGCGATGACCCCGGCGCGGGTGGTTCTGCCGCCGCTCTCCGAGCGCAACACGGCCCCGGCGCCCGCCTCGCCGGGCCGCAGCAGCCTGGCCGCGCGGAGCAAGGCTGCCGCCGAACGAGCGCCCGCGCGCCCCGCGCCCGCCGAGGGCGCTCCTCCGTCCTGGCGCAGCGGTGGCGGCAATCTGGTGGTGACCGAGCAAAACATCAGCGCCATTCGCTCGGTGATGAGCCAGCTTTCCCAGGATCTCGGCGCCCAGAGCGTGATGCTCACCGACCGGGCGGGCATGGTTCTGGTAGAGGTGGGCAGCGCCACCGACCTGCCCATGATGATCGTTCTGCCCCTGCTCTCCACCGGCTTCTCCACCACCGGCGAAGTGGCCCGGCAGTTGCGCGAGCGGGACGCCACCAGCGTCTACATCCACGAAGGCGTCAATGTGGACCTGTACTGCTTCGACGTGATGCAGCGCTTCCTGCTGGTGCTGGTGTTCAACAAGCGGGTGGCCAGTTCCAAGATCGGCGCGGTGTGGATCAACGCCAAACGGGCGATCCGCGAACTGCGTGAAGCATTTGCGCGTTAGGCCCCATGCGGCCACGCCGCGCACCAGCGCGAGGCAAAGAGGTTATTCGTGGAAGAGCCAGGCCCTCCCGCGGGCCAGAGGATGGGGAAACCGGGTTTCCCCATACCTCTCTCCGCGGCGTTGGGGGCTTCGCATGGAAGGCTGACACAGGGGGCGGAGGAACTAGGTTCCTCCGCCCCCTGTGCGGTGCATGCGGCAGCGCAAGCGCGCTGGTACCTGTTCACTCCCGGGGTAACACCCGCGCCTGGGAGCGAGGGCGTCCCGCCCGCAGTCGCGTCTCCGCGAGCAAGCTGCCCGCGCTCCCAGGAAATATGCGAGCATGTACGTGCGCTGCGCAGCGGGCCGTTTGTTCGCGCTACGTAGGGTTTGCCTTGAATGATAGCCTATGGTATACTCGCGCGCGGAAAAACACCAGCGCGAGATATAGATACCGGCGCGCACATGGCGACTTGTGCGTTTCACCATTCTGTGTTATGCTCTTTGTGAAGAATGGAACGAAGCCAGGTCGCGGCAGCAGCGACGCCAGGGTTCCACGCTTGCACCAGGGTACGCACGCACCACGAAGATACGGTTGCCGCGCGTTGCGGGCATGCCCGCGATGCTGCCTCGAGAGGGAGGTAGAACCTTGTCTGGACGAATGCGCTTCCTTGTGATCACCGTCGTGTTGCTCGCGGTCGCGGTCGCCAGTCGCTTCTTCCTCTTCAGCGGCGACCCACACGTCGAGGTGGCGGCGGAGAAACTCTTCAGCATCGGCGGCTTCAAGGTCACCAATGCCCTGTTTACGGCGCTGGTGGTTGACATCATTCTGGTGGTGCTGGCCTGGCTGGCTACCCGCAATATGCAACTGGTGCCCCGCGGCCTCCAGAACGTGATGGAGATCATTCTCGAGGCGCTCTACAATCTGCTCAAGAACATCAGCCCCAGATTCATCGATCGCGCCTGGCCCCTGGTGGCGACGATCTTCCTCTTCGTGCTCACGGCGAACTGGCTCGGCCTCGTGCCCGGGGCCACTTCGTTCGGGCCGTGTATGGCCAAGGAGCACAAAGAGAGCGCGCGCCTGGCGCTGGTCGAGGAGGGGCCAAAAGCCGGTTCCATCGCCCTCATCCCCGCCGCGGCCGAGAAGCACAATCCCTACACGACCTGCCCCGAAGGCACCTCGCTGATCCCCTGGCTGCGCCCGCCAAGCACCGATCTCAACTTCACCTTCGCCCTGGGCTTGCTCTCGTTTGTTTTCTTCACCTACTGGGGCTTCCGCACCCTCGGCTTCGGCGGCTACCTCTCCAAGTTCTTCAATCTGAACGGCATCATGTCCTTCGTGGGCATCATCGAGTTCATCTCCGAACTGATCAAGCCGGTCGCTCTGGCCCTTCGTCTTTTCGGCAACATCTTCGCTGGCGAAGTGCTGATCGCAGTGCTGACGTTCCTGGTGCCGCTGGTGCTGCCGATGCCGATCTATGGCTTCGAACTCTTCGTGGGCTTCATCCAGGCCCTGGTCTTCGCCTTGCTCACGATGGCCTTCCTGAGCATTGCCACCAGCGGCCACGGCGATGAGCATCACGGCGGCGAAGGGGCCCATGGCGCCGATGCTTCCAAGGCCCATTGACAGGACGGACGCGGTGGAGGGGAAGCGCCTTTCCCCCTTCTCCTTCCTCGCCAGGAGGCGACCGCGCACCTCCTGCCATCGAGGCGACCTGATCATCATAGAGCGTTCTTGAGGAGATGCGTTCAGCGTAGATTTCAGGAGGATCGGAGACAATGGAAGGCTTGAACCTCATCGCCACCGCGCTCGCCATCGGCCTGGCAGCCATCGGACCGGGCATCGGCATCGGCATCATTGTGGCAGGCGCCCTGCAGGCGATGGGCCGCAATCCCGAGATGGAAAATACGCTCATCACCTACATGTTCATTGGGATCGCCTTCACCGAGGCACTCGCGATCTTCGGTCTCGTGATCTCGTTCATGATCGCCTTTGGCGTTATTCAGTGACCCCTCGCCCCAATGGAGGTTGACGCGTGGAAGCACTAGGGATCAACCTGAACCTGTTCCTCGCCCAGTTGATCAACTTTGGCGTCATCGTGGGGTTGCTCTGGGTGCTGCTCTACAAGCCCGTCCAGAAGATCCTCAACGAGCGCACCGCCCGGATCGAGGCCAGCCTGCGCGAGGCCGACCAGGTCAGGCAGCAACTGGCCTCGGCCAAACGTGACTACGACGCCGAAATCGCCAGGGCGCGCAAAGAGGCCGCCGAGATTGTCGCCCAGGCCCAGGAACGCGCCAGGGCCCAGGAGGCCGAGATCATCAAGCAGGCTCGCAGCGAGGCCGACCGGATTCGCGAAGAGGCCCGCGCCCAGGCCGAACTGGAACGCAGCCAGATGTTGCGCGAGGCTAAGGACGAGATCGCCGAACTGGTGACGCTTACCGCAACCCGCGTGCTGAATGCCGAGCTTAAAGCGACCGGACATGATAAACTAATAGAAGAGTCGCTCGCTGCTCTCGGCCGCCAGAACTGACCGGTCGCCGGCTGCCGTTGGCCCCGGTGACCGCTTATCGAGAACCACGATGGCAACAACAGTTGATGCCAGGGCGATCGCTGGCACCCTCTACGAATCGCTGCTGGAAACGGCCCTTGAACAGTTGCGGGCCGCTGCGCCCAAACTCGCCGGCGTCACCGACGCCGATGCGGCCCAGCGCATCGATGCGGCCCTGCCCAGGCATGCGCTCCCCCAGGTGCGCAATTTCCTCCTTGGCCTCGCCCGCGAAGGCTTGCTCGATCGGGTCGGCGATGTTACCGAGGTGTTCGCCACCTACCTCGCCGG